>CAVDWX010000016.1:0-9728 GCA_963612735.1 Gemmiger formicilis
TCATAAATTGAATAGATATTATCTATCTTTAATTCATCAATTTTAATGGCGTCTTTAACATCAAAATTATCAATTTTAGTTCTTCTTAATGATATTAAATGACCGACTGTATGTAATTTAAAAGCAATGTCTTCTCCTAAAACTCTAATATAAGTTCCTTTTGAAACAGTAACTTTAAACGTTAATTGATGGTTAATATATGAAATAAATGAGATATCTTTGATATAACAAGTTCTTTTCTTTCTTTCGATTTCGATACCTTGATGAGCTAATTCGTATAATTTAACACCTTTAACCTTAATAGCGCTCGTCATGGGTGGAGTTTGTCGATATTCTCCCTTAAATGAATCTAAAACATTTTTAATGATTTGAATATTTAAATCAGGGACTTCTTTTTCTTCAATAATTTTGCCTTTATTATCTAGAGTATCGGTCCTACTTCCAAGAAGTAAAGTCGCCACATATTCTTTGTTGCTTTCATGAATGAAGGTCGATGCTTTTGTCGCTTTATTAACGCTCACTATTAATAAACCAGTTGCAAAAGGATCAAGCGTTCCAATATGCCCCACTTTATTTAAATTATATAAACGCTGAATTTTATTGCACACATCTCGACTTGTCCAATCGATTTGTTTATCGATAAAGAAGAATCCATCCATAACTTTATTATATATTTATCTATCTTTTTTAACTATTAGTTAATATAATTTAGTGCATGAAAGCGATTAGAACCCTCTTAGCGTGTATTAGAAAAGCTGATAACGATTATAATTTAATCAATCACGGCGATAAGATTGTCATCGGATTAAGTGGAGGAAAGGATTCTTTAACTCTTCTATATGCTTTATCACTTTATCAAAAATTTTCTCATACTGACTTTATCATTCAACCCGTTACATTAGATTTAGGATTTGATAATTTTGATCCTAAACCTTTGCAAGAATTTTGTTCTAAGCTTGGCTTTAATTTAATAGTTAGCGACAATAAAGAAGTCTATAAAATCTTAAAAATGAATCAAAACGATAAGACTCATCTTCCTTGCTCTATTTGTTCAAGAATGAAAAAAGCGGCGATTAATAAAGTCGCTAATGAATTAGGATTTAATAAAGTAGCGTTTGCCCATCATGGTGATGATGCGGTAGAAACTTTATTTATGAATATGATTTTCGGTTCAAGATTAGCTACCTTTTCACCGAAAATGAAACTAGAAAAGGCTGATATTACCTTTATTAGACCGCTTATCTTGTGTAAAGAAAAAGATATTAAATCATTTATCAAAGAAGAAGGAATTTATGTCGCTAATTCTTCTTGCCCTGCGGATAAGCACACTACTCGAGAAGAAATAAAAACATTATTGAACAACTTATATAAAGTCTATCCTTCTTCTAAAGCAGGATTTTTAAATATGCTCTCTAATTATTCTAAGGAAGATTTATGGGGCAAAGAAATTGAATTACACATCTCGCAAGATGACTTATATCTAAAACCTGTTTTAACTAAATTAGAAACTAAACAAATGCTAAAAATAAGATATGAAGTATTCGTCAAAGAATTAAATATATCTTATGAAGATGAATTTGATGATGATGATAATAAAATATATTATGAATATCTCATCTATTTAAAAGATGAAGTCATTGGAACAATTAGATATATTGAACTTAGTAATAGAACATATAAAATTGAACGATTTGCTATTTTAAAAGTGTATCGAAATAAAGGGTATGGCTCACTTGTACTATCTTATTTATCTAATCTTCTTAAAGAAAAATATAATCCCTGCACTATCATTATTCATTCCTTAGAAAATATGGTCCCGTTTTATTTAAAATTAGGATATCAAATAAAAGAGGCCGAGCCGTTTTATGAAGCCGACCTACCTCATCTAGCTTTAGAAAAGAAATATTAATCAATGTTTATTATTTAATAATTCGTTGATACGTTCTTCTTTTTTATATCCCTCATCGAGAATAAACGTTAATTCTGGAACGCGTCTAGTATCCATGCGTGCCGCTAATTCGCTACGAATAAACCCTTTCGCGTTATTTAAAATTTCTAATCCGATTTGTTCATCTTCTTCTTTGATAAAAGAGACATATATTTTAGCGTATGAAAAATCTTTGCTGACTTTTACTTCGGGAATGGAAATGAATCCAAGTCGAGGATCATGAAGTTGAAATTGAATGATTTCAGCGATATTTTTTTTAATTAGTGCTGGAATTCTTTCTTGCTTATTGGCCATAATTATTCCTCCACCATTTCATATCCTTCAATGATATCGCCCTCTTTAATATCGTTATAATTTTCAAGTAAAATGCCACATTCAAATCCAGCTTTAACTTCTCGAGCTTGATCTTTTTCTCTTTGTAAAGAATTTATTTTTCCTTCATAGATGATAACCCCGTCTCTCATCACACGGACTTTACTGGCATTTTTAATATAACCATCAGTGACCATACATCCAGCGATAGTTCCTAGTTTAGAAACTTTGAATAATCTTCTAATTTCAGCTTGTCCAGTCACTTTTTCAACAAGTTTAGGAGCGAGCATTCCTTTCATCGCCGCTTCAATTTCTTCGATTAGAGCATAGATGATACGGTGCAATCTAATTTCCACTTTTTCTTCCAATGCTTTTGCTCTAGTTTTGGCATCAGGTCTTACATTAAATCCGTAAATAATGGCGTTAGAAGCGGTCGCGAGTAAGACATCGCTTTCCGTAATTGCTCCTGATGTGGCGCGAATAATATTTAATTTTACTTCATTATTATTTAATTTTTCTAAAGAAGATTTGACCGCTTCTGCTGAACCAGTCGAATCAGCTTTAATGATGATATTAATAGTTTGGGTTTCACCTTCATGAATGCGGTTATATAAATCATCGAGAGAAAGAGCGCTGTTGCCACTTCTTTCCTTCATTTCCTTGATGCGTTTACGTTTTAAAGCGATTTCTCGAGCTTCGCTTTCTTCTCCAAAGGCCATAAATCGATCGCCAGCTTCTGGGACTTCACTTAAACCAATAACCGCGACTGGAGTGGATGGAGTAGCGGATTGCAATACTTTTTTAAATTCATTAGTCATGCGACGAGCTTTACCGTATGAAACACCAACAACGAGATAATCGCCTTCTTTTAAAGTACCGTTTTGCACTAATAAGGTGGCTTTAGGGCCTTCATTTTTATCTAATTTTGCTTCTAATACCGTTCCTAAGGCATAACGATCTGGGTTAGCTTTTAATTCGAGCATTTCCGCTACTAAAAGAACAGCTTCTAATAATCCTTCGATGTTTTTCTTTTGCTTAGCCGATATTTCCACACAAATATTACTGCCACCGAATTCTTCAGGAATGATATCATGTTGCATGAGTTCGGTTTTAACTCTACTTGGATCTGCGCCTGGTTTATCAATTTTATTGATAGCCACAATAACCGGGACATTCGCGGCTTTGGCGTGATCAATTGCTTCGATGGTTTGAGGCATAACCCCGTCATCCGCTGCGACGACTAAAACGACGATATCGGTAACAGATGCCCCTCTACTTCTCATCGCGGTAAAAGCTTCGTGTCCAGGAGTGTCGATAAAGGTAATCTTTTTACCATTAATTTCTTTTTGATAAGCACCAATTTCTTGAGAGATGCCTCCCACTTCATCATCGACTAGATTAGAATTTCTAATGGCGTCAATTAGTGTAGTTTTACCGTGGTCAACATGGCCCATAATTGTTACAACTGGTGGTCTTTCTTTTAATTTGCTCGGATCATCTTTAATTTCTAAATCTTCAAAATTTTCCGCAGCAACGATAACTTTCTTTTCAAAGTCATAGCCAAATTCAAGACAAACTAAGCCAATTAATTCATCATCCAAGATAGTGTTGATATTGATCATCTTTCCTTGTAGGAATAAGAATTTGATAATATCACTACTTGAAACATCTAATGATTTAGCTAGTTCACTAACGGATATTGCCCCAGTATAAATAAAGACTCCACCATTGAGCTTGGTCTTCACTTTATCAGTGCTTACCCTTGTTGAAACATTTGCAGTTCTTTCATTATTTGGTTTCTTTTTGCCCATATTTGACACCTACTTTCTTTTATAATAAGTCGATTAATTGTTGATATATATCTTCATTAACATTTGTTCTTAAAGCTTTTGAAAATAGATTTCTTTTCTTCGCCTGAAGAATAATATCTTGGTTTTTACAGATGTAAGCTCCACGCCCTTTAATGCTATAAGATATATCGATTGTTACATCATTATTGTTAGTTTTAACAACTCGGAATAATTCATCTTTAGTAAGAATTTTTCTCGTCACAATGCACATTCTATTTATCGTCATCGTAATATTCGTCGTATTGGTCGTAATCGACATCCTCGTCGTCATCGTAATCAGAATCGTCATCCTCATCTAATTCATCGAGTTCTTCTTGAGTATAGATTGGCATGTAATTAGCGGGTTCACTATGGACGGAAGAAGTTGAATCATCTTCCTCTTCTTCGTCTTCCTCTTTCTTTTTATTCTTACGTGGTTTTTTCTTAGTATTATTTTTATTTCGAGCACTTTCTTCTTCTAAAGAACGTTCCAAGTCTTCAATTGAAGTATCGGTATTGATATTGACTTCCACTGTTTCCACTTCTTCTTCTTTTTTCTTAGGAGTGGAGACCGGTTTTTCTTCTTCCGCTTCCACTGGTTTATCAACGACTGGAGCTTCATTTTCTTCTTCTTCAACAGCTTCGGATAAAGTCTCATCAAAATCATTACTTTCATCTTCATAAACACGAGCTTGAGGTGCCACGTATCCTTCTGGTAAACCAGGTAAGACATCTTCACTACTAGATTCATTTTCTTCTTTTCTTTGGAGTTCAAGATCAGCTTTTTGAATTCTAGCTTCCACTTCCGCGGCTTGAAGTTCTTCAAACGAAGTATAAGTTAAGCCTTCTTCGACGGCTTCTGATTCAATCTTAATATTTAATTTATAGTTAGTAAGACGTGAAGCTAAACGGACATTGACCCCTTTTCTTCCAATCGCGGTTGATAAAGAATCATCGCTCACAATTAAAGTTGCTTCTTTATCTAAAAGAGGATTTTCTGGAAGAATAATGCCTAATACTTTAGCGGGTTTAAGAGCTTCCATAAGATATAGTCCTAAATTAGAACTATAAGTGATGACATCAATCTTTTCTTTGTTAGAACCATTGCCTAATTGTGAAACAATCTTTTGAATACGGCTTCCATTAGGTCCAATACACGCCCCTGCTGGGTCAACGTTTGGATCATTGCTATAAACCGATATTTTACTTCTTTCTCCGGCTTGTCTTGCTACAGCCTTTATGACAATTGTGCCATCATATATTTCATGAATTTCTTCGTTGAATAAGCAAGAGAGGAATCCTTCATTTGCTCGCGATACCACAATATGGGCACCATGAGCGCCACTAGCGACATCGCTGACATATAATTTAATGTTATCGCCGACCGCAAAACGTTCATCGCCAATCATTTCTTTTCGATTTAAATAAACGCTAGTTTTACCGATATTGACAGAACATCCTCTTTCATCAACTTTTTCTACTTTACCAGTAATCATCGTTCCAATCTTGTCTTTAAAAGCTTCGTATAATGCTCCGCGTTCGGCTTCAGCAAATTTTTGTCGAAGAATTGATTTGACGCTTAATGCTGTCGCTTTTCTTAAATCTTCAATAGAAGCTGGAATTAAATATTCATCTCCTGCGACATAGTGATGACCGTCCTTATTTGCGTCCTCAACAGAAATTTCTAGGAAGTCATCTTCCACTTCTTCCACGACATTTTTGATTTGATACATCGCAATGCGCCCAGTATCAGGATCGATATCCACTTTGACAAGTGCATCATCTCCTCCTAATTGTTTTCTAAAGCCTCTTGCCAAAGCTTCTTTTAGAGTCGCGATAACGACATCTTTAGAAATACCTTTTACGGTTTCAATTTCTTCAATTGCTTTAAGAAATTCTACATTGTTATTAGCCATAATTTTGCTCCTTAAAATTTAATTGCTAATCTAACTTTATATATATTATTAAATAATATAATAACTTTTTTAGTTCTTGTCTTAATCTTATAAGACAATGTTAACGATTCGTTTTCAACACTATCGATAGTGCCTTCATAGATATTATTCCCTTCAATAGGATTGATGAGGTGAATGTGAATATATGAACCGATATAATCTTTTAATTCATCTATTTCTAAAGGCTTTTCCGCTCCTAAAGAAGAGATATCTAAATTATAAGATTCATCGCTATTATCTATTTCATCTAAATAAGTAGATAAAGCGTTGCTCACTTCAACGATATCATTCATATCAATAGGCTCTTTTCGATCAATAATAATTTCTAGAATCAATCCACCTTTTTCTTTTTTACTTGAAATGGAATAGGCTTTATATCCTAATTCATTAATTTTAGATGTTAATAACGGTTTTAATGCTTCTAAATTCATATCCTTTTCCTTAAAAATAAAGAGTGGCACCGCCACTCTAAATAAATAGAGTAAGAGTCAAAGTTGCCCTTGACCTCTATTAATATATCATTAATAAATTAATATGCAATATTTTATTTACAATAAAGAAAATAAAAATACCTCCTAGTTATGACACTAAAAGGTATTCAAAACAATCGATAATCTAATTAATTAAGATTATAAATTTTCGTCACTGCTATCGCAAAGTAACAAAATTCCACCGACTAAGGATAAAAAGATTAATGTACAAATCTTAAATCCAATGGAAATTGGTTCCTTATTGACGATACGTCTATTTAAAGAAACTGTCATAGGAATGCACCAAGCCATAGGAATGAGATAGAAGCACTGTAAAACACAGCAAACAATAATAAAGACTCTCGCTACTTTACGTAAAGTGGATATTTCTCTATCTGCAGGTACTGCTTCACAGCATGGCTCATCATGTTGATCATGACATGAGCAATCACAGCCTAATTTGTTTTCCATAAATATAACCTCCTTTTAATGATATGGGTTGACAAATATTGACCCATCCGCGCAGGTGACAATGGTCGTACCGGCTTTAAGTAACCAATTCGAACCACGTTTAACATGTCTCCATTGCTGGATAGTTCCACCGAAATTAATTCTTTCGAGTGAAACACAATTAAAGAAAGCATTGTAGCCAATATTTTTCACAGATTGAGGAATGGAAACAACCTTCAAATTGAGGCAGTTGGCAAAAGCACTACTTCCAATTGAAGGAATTCCATATGGAATAACGGCAAATTTCAAATTTTGATTTTCACTAAAAGCATGTCCACCAATGTTAGAAATCATGCTTGGTAAGCCGTTAGGAGCAATATATTTAACGCGTCTAATATCTTCAACATTATTAACGCGAACGTTATTTGAATTAATTGATGAAGTAGAACTTGTTACTACTGGACTATCACTAATAAGTTTTAAATCATTGACATTATTAATATAGATGCGATCTTCAAAAGCGCGATGATAAATAATAGAAATAACAATAAGTCCCACTAGTGAAATGCCAATTTGAATATATTGAGTCCAAATCGAAATCGTCACTGTTTTTATCACGTAATTGATAACAATCATATAAGCAACGGATAATATGGTTTGAATGAAGGTAAAGGCAAACATCCATCCCGCTCCACCTTTAGGGAAACGATAATGTTTCATTGTTCCAAAACAAATTAATTCAATGGCAAAGATGACTAAGAAAAGAGCCACTAGTAGTTGTAATAAGAACAAAGCGCCTGAAGCAAATAGTAACCATTTTGCAATAGAAGAATATTGCCCGGCAAAATTAATAAAAGCACTAGTGTCATATTTATTAGTCATTAAAAAGGCAAATTTAATGAGAGTTTTATAATTGAATAAAGTAGTTACATCTCCATCCACTGCTTTCATAAAGGGAAGGAATAATAAACAACAAGGTATGCCCGCTAATAAAAGGCAAAATAAACCAGTAAAAATAGCTCCAGCACTATATCGATGAATTACTTTTACTCCGTTTACTTCTTTGATTTTTATGTTCATACGTTACTACTCTTTTCACTTGCACTATAAATAGTGCTTTATACGCGTTTAATTATAGCATGCAACCATTATTTATAAACTAAAATATTTATGCTTTTTTATTGATAGAGACATAAATATGTTTTTTTCTTGGTTTTATCGTTATTTTTTAAAAATATTGCTAGTTATTCTGCCATCTTATGAATCGCATCTATTAGGAAATTAGTATCTAAATCTTCAATTGTCATCAATGATTCTTGATGCTCATACGATTCCAATAAATTATTTTTAGCACTAACCCAACCAATGCCATCGGTAATCCAAATAAAAGAAACACCTGGAATATGTTGCAATTGATCCGCTAAAGCCATATAACTGCGTGCAGTTTCATTTAGTTTTGATCCGCCTGAACCATAAAAATTAGTTTCAATTAAAAAAACATGGTTATTGTATTTAACGGCAAAATCAAATCTTTTATCAGCTGGTTTGCTCCCTAATTCTTCCTTAAAAACAAGCTCGTTTAATCCATCAAATCTAAAGATGCTTTGAATATCCTTTTTCGTGGCTTGTCTTATAATCTCTAATTCCTTAAATGAAGACAAATAATTATTAATAATATCTTCCATTGTTTTACCTGTTCTATTTTTACGGGCGTTGGAATCCAAACCTACTTCAACACCAATAACATAATCAACCAAATTTGTAACTCTTCCATTAGCAATTAAATCTTTTAAACCAGTTTCTTCCATAAACTTTAAATAATCTTTGTCTTCATTTATAAGATTATCAAAATGAAAAGTTTTTAATGATAAATCCATAACTTTAACTTCACTATGAGGAGCGCGTACCGCTAAAAGAAGAGGGATTGCTTTTAAAGTTTCTGGGTAAGTATGAATTAAATAAAGAAAGCGAGTGTCAAATTCATTTTTAGAATTCAAAAGTGAATTAAGAAGATTTAAAACAATATAAATTTCATCGACATTTTTGAAGACTTTTTTAAAATCAACAAAATATTGATATGCCGCAATCGTGGTTTTTAAACTGGCAATGATTTCATCAAACGCACGCTTCATATTATTTAATGTTCTCTCTTTCTTTTTTTAATTCTAAATATCTATTTTTACTTATTTTTAAATATTCGTTTTCTAATTCAATTCCAATATATTTTCTATCTAATGAAGTTGCAACAATACCTGTAGTTCCTGAACCATTGAATGGATCAAGAATCAAGTCGCCTTCATTAGTGGCACTGCGTATTAATCGTTCCAATAATTTAATCGGCTTTTGGGTTGGGTGTTTGCCAAATTTCTTTTCGTTTTTAGAGCAAGCGGAAAGTTCAACTATCTCGTCTTCAAATTCAAAAAAGTCCTTCATTTGTTTTCCGCCATTCTCTTCTTTCATGTTTTGATAATTAAAGGTGTGATGCCCTTTTTTGTTATTTTTCAACACTTTTCTAGCCCAAATAATAGTTTCTGTTGAATGTGTAAATGAACGGCATGCCAAATTAGGTGGAGGGTTAAGTTTCCGCCAAATTATGTTATTGATAATTGAAAAACCTTCTAATTCTAAAGCCACACCGATAGCGTAAACACTATGTAAAGTCGCACTTATCATTATGCTTCCATTATCTTTTAAAACACGTTTTGCTAGTGCAATCCATTGTCGATGATATGTTAATCGTTCTTCTATACTATTAGCGGTGTCC
>CAVDWX010000017.1:0-9117 GCA_963612735.1 Gemmiger formicilis
TCAAAACGTCGTGAGACAGTTTGGTCCCTATCTGTCGTGGGCGCAGGAAGTTTGAATGGATTTGTCCTTAGTACGAGAGGACCGGGATGAACATGGCAATGGTATATCGGTTGTCACGCCAGTGGCATGGCCGGGTAGCTACCCATGGAACGGATAAACGCTGAAAGCATCTAAGCGTGAAGCCAACCATAAGATGAGACTTCCCATTCGCAAGAAGTAAGTTCCCTCCAAAGTTAGGAGGTTGATAGGTTAGAAGTGTAAGTGTCGTGAGGCATTCAGCTGACTAATACTAATAGAACGAGGACTTAATTTCTAAGATTTTATCAAAAGTCAAAAAAGTATGATTTAAGTTTCGCTTTAACAAAAGAAAGATATGTGATAATATTCAGTTTTGAGAGAACAATAAACTCTCTAAAGACATTAGTCTGGTGGCGATAGCGCAGTGGATCACCTGTTCCCATCCCGAACACAGAAGTTAAGCACTGTAGTGGTGACGATAGCCGTAAGGTGAAAATAGCGAGCCGCCGGGCTTTTTTTATACGATTGTTTTATTTCATTTGATATCTTATATGATATCATAAAAACGAGGAATAAATTATGGCTAATAGTAATGATTATATCAAGAATAATTATCGTACATATCTATTTAGAATCAAAAAGAACGATACCCAAATCATTAATAAATTAGCTAGTGTTGATAATAAAAACGCGTATATTTCTAATTTAATTTTAAATGATATCAATCCTTCTATTTTAACGATTAAGGAAATTAAAAATAAAATCAAACCTATTATTGAAGAATACGATATTAAAGATGTTTATTTATTTGGTAGCTACGCTAGGGGAGAAGCTCACGTTAATAGTGATATCGATATTTATTGTTCTCCTGGTCAACTTAAAACATTATTTGATGAAATAACTTTAATTAATAAATTAGAAATTGTTCTTCATAAAAAAGTTGATCTTATTACATTTGATACAGAATTAGATGTATTTTTTAAAGAACAATTGGAAAAGGATATGATTAAGATATGCTAGACGATAAAACAAAAGGCTTGATTCTTAATATCCTCAAACATATAAACCGTATATTAAAGAAAACAACAGATTTAGATGTAGATTCATTTTTAGCAAATGATGATATTAAAGAAATTGTCTGCTTTAATCTATTTCAAATTGGCGAATTAGCTAAAAGATTAGATAACGATTTCATTTTAAAATATTCAAAAGTTCCTTGGAGTAACATCAAAGGAATGCGTGATATTATTGTTCATTCCTATAGTATGATTAATTTAAATAGGGTATTTAATACCGTTAAGATTGATTTGCCACCTTTAAAAGAATATTTGGAGTCAATTCTATCTATCAAATAATTGTTTACTAACAATTAATTATAATCTCATCTTCATTTTTAATATCATCAATATTTACGAGATTATTAGATATAATCTTATTATTTATTTTAATTTTCCCTTTGAGGTTTTCATTTTTATTATAAATAATTTTAAACTTTTTACCTTTTATTGCTATTTTTAGTTCTGCACTAGTGGAGAAAAACCTTGATATTGGTTTAATTAATATAGTGTTATCTAATTTAGGCTTAATCCCAAACATATCAAATATTAAAGCTTTTATCAGTGTATTACTGCTTCCAGTGTACCAATCAGACATTGATTCACCGTCTAAACCTAAATCTAAATTATAAACATATGAATTGGGCATTACAAAAGGAGTTGTACTTAATTTATCGTGTGTTATTGGTAATAATTTAAATAATTGATTATATGCAGTAGTGGGCTCATTCATCATTAATAATGATTTAAAAGCAAACATGCTTCCATGAATATATGTAGCGGCATTTTCAGCTGTTCCAATCGGTAAATTAATTATTCGTCCAACTTTATAAGCATCTTTATTAAATGGGACATCAAATGTTTTATAACCATATTTAGAATCTAAACGACTATAAGCATCTAAAATAGTTTTCTTGTATTTTTGATGTTTAAAATATAAAAGAGATGTCACAAATGTTGCGTGAGAAGTTAATGAAGTTCTGTTTTGATTATCGACATCATTAAAACTTCCTACATAATATGATTCGTTTTCCCCGTATCCATGAATAATTCTAGCTTCGTTATTTTGAACATGTATTAATTTATTTATAATTGCTTTTTCTAACTCTTTTCTGATTTTTTGAATTTTATCAATCATGACTATGTTTTTGGAATCAAATAATGAGATGATTTCTTCCATTTCATTAAGATTTTTATATAAATGCATGCTAGCCATTGCTGAAACGCCATTAGAATATACTTCATTACTATCATTTTGATAATGTCTTCCTAACCCGTCAACAGCGTCATTCCAATCTCCATATAATGTTTTTAATAAATGAGAGGATGGATCAATGTTAGATATTAGGTAATTTAATATAGTTAGTAAATGCTCATAAATTGTATCTATTTTAGAACTGTATTTTGCTTTATTGAATGATAATAAACATGCGTATTTAACATTCACATTTAAAAGAGAAACATCATTAGTAAAAGCTATATATTGATATATCGTTGAAATAATCCATTGCCCCTGGTCAATAAATTCTCTACTATCCACTAAAAAGTCTTCCCCATTCGTAGGCAAAGAAAATTGTCTTAGACATCTCCCATTTTCTAAAGTGACATTTAAAGCAGATATAATCTTTTCTTTTGCTAAATCTTTATTCCATAACAAAGAACATTCAATCATTTGAAATAAGTCTCTTATTCCAAGTTGCATTAAGGACGAATTTTTAGTTTTAGTACCGTAATCGACTTGATTGATAACTTGATTTATAAATTTGTTTAATAATTCATCATCAACATGATATTTACCTTCGATATTTTTAAAACTTAAATGAAAATAATTATTTTTCTCTAATAAATAATCATTACGAAGCAAACTATATTGAATATCGTTATATCCAAATGGATAATTTTTATTAAGTTGGTTTTTAAAACGTTTTTCATCATAGGCGATGGTTAATATATAATCGACCTGCAAATACTCATCGGGATTTAATTCTTTTTTAACAATATCAGAAAAGATTGCCGCTTCATTAAATTGAGTAACCTTTTTATTAGTTAAAAATGATCCTCCCATTAAAGACTCGTGATTATTAATAGATAAATTTTTGCCTCTTGCGACATCCATTCTTGAACTAGTTTGATTAATTAAAGCATCATTAGATAAAGTACGTTTTAAAACGCCATAATTAGTTAAATGGATTTCTCTAGATAAATCTTCTAGACCTAAAATATAAGCCCCATCTTCATTTAGACTAACCTTTTTAAACCATTTTGTTTCATCTGATTCACATGCACTATGCATCATTAAAGGGTTTAAAAAGGAAGATAAAAGGATTTCTTTTTTCTCTTTAGAATTATTAATAGCAATGATGGATGATAAAATTTCTTTTTTGTCATTGATACTAATTTTATAAGCAAATGTTACATTATCTTTTTCGAAAAGATAGATAGCTCCATGCTTACTATAAATTAACGATGATCTATCTTTTTTATATTCATTCAAACCGAGTATTGAATTTATTTCGTATTTCTTTTTATTTTTAATACCACTATAAATGTTTAAAAATGGTTCTTTTCCTTCTAAAGCAGGTGGTATAACAAAAAAATTAGATTCGTTAATCGATATATATCCAGATGAATGAGCCCATATAGTAAGACCATTTTTTGTGTATGGATATCTAGAATCCCCATGACTTCGATAACCATTTAAAATATATTCATCATCAAGAAAATATGTATTTTCATTTAATTTGTTATGCTTAGATGTATATGTTTTTTTATCCGCTAATAATGATTTGATATGTTTTATTTCTTCGAGTAAATTCATATTATAGACCAGCTTGTTTTCTCCATGTTTCCCAATTTGCGTTAGCTTGCTTTTTGATTGTTTCAAAAGAGGTGTCAACCGATTTAACAGTGGTCAATAATCCTGAAAATGGGCGAGTACTACCAGTGGACCATATATCAATAATTCCAGATAAATACATTGGATTTGAAGAATAATTAGTAAATGTTGTTTCTAAAGATGAACGATAAGAAATTAAAGATGTTAGATATTCATTATCAGTTTTGTAAGTTGATAAATCCCATTTATAAGCCATTAAACCATACGCTGTATTGGTAAAATTTTCCATTCCTTTATTAGAAATCATTAATTTTATAAATGATTTTGCTAAATCTGCTTTACTAGATGTTTTAGGAATAGCAATAAATTGATCCTCTCCAACTATATAGCTGGTATTTAAATTGATAGCGTTTGGAGCGGTTGGCGTTTTCATTAATTTTAAAGAAAAGTCATCAGGGAAAGTCCCATCACTAGTATATTTACTCATTTCCGAATAAACCCAGTCAGAATTAAACATCATCGCGGCGTTGCCGTTTAAAAAGTCTTGTTGAGCTTGGTGATTAGTTTTATCTCCACTTCCTGATACATAATTATCGCTATTTGAGAAGATGTTATACCATAATTTAGTAGCTTCATATAGTTTAGAATATGCTTTATTAGTAATGGTGTAATCAAAAGAATCAGCGCTTTCATATTTTAAAAATTCTTTGATTTCATCTTGAGAGGCTAATTGTGACCACCATGTAAAAACAGCGTAATCAAAATAATCACTATTTTTACCTGTATAAACAAATGGTTTAACGACACTAGTTTCGCTGCCTTTAACTGGCAAATTTGCATTTTTTATAGTTTCTATAAGAGTTAATAATTCCTCATATGTAGTGGGGATAGTCCAATTATTAGCTTCAAACATTTTAGCGTTATAATAAATTCCTCCAACACCACTTGTCCAAGGAAGTCTATAAACGTGTTTCTCGTTATTACTATTGGTGTAATAAATTGATTCTTTATATTCATCGTTTACTTTATCTTTAATTTTTGTTCCATCGACTTCTTCTAAAATGAAATCATCAAGCGCTAAAAAGGAGCCACGCGCAGCGTATGTCTTCCATTCATTACCCACTGAAATATATAAATCATCAGTATTTGATTT
The DNA here is from genome assembly GCA_963612735.1 of Gemmiger formicilis. Lineage (GTDB taxonomy): Bacteria > Bacillota_I > Bacilli_A > RFN20 > CAG-826 > CAVDWX01. The sequence goes on from CAVDWX010000017.1 coordinate 5,063, forward strand.
CGAATTAATGTTTTTAGATATAGTACTTGCAGCAGTAGATGTTGCTTGTAAATTAATTTTATAATTAGGATTATCTTTTTCCCAAATCTCTTTAAGATTTTTAATCCATGTATCACCATATCCTTTGTTTAGGCAAACGATATTTAACGTATTTTCATCATTTTTTGTTTTATTACACGAAACTAACGTTCCTATTGACAATAGACCCGTTAAAATAGATATAGACACTGTGAAACTTTTTTTCATGTTTTTGCTCCTTTTTTAAGTTTATGAAAAAACTTGATATTTGAATTTTAAATTAAAAGATATAAAAAATAAAGAACAAAATTTAAGCGGTTAAATACAATTATTTTACAAAATTAAAAAATATTGTTTGACTATCAAATTTTTCCTATATAATTATTGTGTATCAGGCGAATACATGAAAAAAAATAGATTTGCACGTTGCTATCTTTATATCTCTATTATTCTTTTTTCACTTTCAAGTTGTTCTTCTAATTCTTCAAGTAAAGAAGTTATATTAAATGTCGGAGATAAAGTCCAACTTTTGAATAATGTTTCATTTGATTATGATCATATATTTTTTGATGGATTTGATAATGGAGTTAATAAATCTAATTGGTATATCGGTAATGGTGCCTGGGGAAGCGGCAATGGTGGAGTTGTACCTGAAAATGTTTTATATTCCGAAAGTGGTGAACTCATTTTAAGAGGGAATGGAATGCACTATTCTTCTAATTTAATTAAAGGTGTTGGCACCTTGAAAGATGGAAAAAACACCGGCGCTGCTCTTATATCTAAATCGACTTTTGGACCAGGAAGATATGAAACAAGAATGAAACCTCTACCTCGTCAAGGAGCTTGCTCTGCTTTTTGGACATATAATAATTACACTATTGAAGGACAAGAAAATCATAATCATGAAATAGATATTGAATTACCTGGTGGGAAAGAAAACGGAGTTATATCATTTAAAAACATCTTAAATACTAATTATGTCACTGAATCTTATTACGAATCGCAAGATAATAAAGTTGTTATAGATGAAAAAGAAATATCCCTTAATGATGGTAATTATCATATTTTTGGTTTTGATTGGTACACTAATCCTAGCAAAATTGTCTATTATGTCGATGGAATAATAACTTCAATTAGTGATTCATTTGTTCCTAATACTTCCACTAGGTTATGGATCGGAAATTGGTTTCCAAACAATACTTCTTTTGTTGGTGGATCTAATTTTGAAACTGATTATATGTATATTGATTATGTTAAATATTTGCCTTTTGACGAGACACAAACTTATCAAAAATGTGATGTTGATATATCGATTAATTTAGCTAATGATAATCAATATCCTGCTTCTCCTATTTTACTTGATGATGTTAACAAGATTTCTAACGGTAATTTTGAATACGCTTTAGATAATGAAATTGATGATTTTGGTTGGTCTTTTAAAAAGAAAAATGTTGAGAAAAAAGCCGTTGATGAGGTGACTTATATCGATAAAGAAGATGGCTATGTTTCTTTTTGCAGTGCTACTATTAAAGATGGTGGGTTTTTAGAAACTTCTATTGATAGTGTTTATGAAGGATTTAAATATAAATTAAGTTTTTACGCTAAAAGTAGTAGTTTAGATTCAAAAGCGAGAATTAATTTTGTTCCGCAAGCTTCTTCTAGCTATTTATCAACCTTAATAGTGGATGTTTCTACTAGCGAAGAATATCGATATTATAGTTATGAATTTATTGCTCCTTGCGATACAAATTCACTTAATATTAATTTTATTAATATGTCTAATAACGGGGAATTTCATGTTGATGATGTGAAATTGATTAAATTATGAATGAACTAGTTAATCAAGAAATAAATCCTATTTCTCCACGTCAAAAAAAACATCGTCTTTCCAAAAAAAGTAGAGACTATATTTTTATAAGCATCATGCTTTTATATCCGGTTGCGCAATTTCTTATTACGTGGTGTTTTGTCAATATCAATTCTTTAATTCATGCTTTCCAGTATGGCACTATTGAAGGTGAATATAAATGGGCTGGATTTGATCAATTTATAGCTGTTATTAAAGATGTATTTACGTCGAGCGTTAATACTACTGGAGTTAGTTGGCTTAATAATACTAGTGTTATCCTTTTTAATTCTTTAGGTTTTGCTTTTATTACTATTTTTATTTCGTTGCCTTTATCTTTGATATTTTCTTACTTTTTAGCCAAAAAGATGCCGGGTGCAAATATATTTAGAGCTATCTTTTTCTTACCTAATATAATTCCAGTAGTGGCTTTAGCGTTTTCCTTTACAATGAGCTTTGATTCAACTTATGGCTACTTATATAAATTTATGAGATGGATTGGTTTTAAAGATTCTTTTTTTACCATTTATCCAACTTCTCAAATAATGGTCTATATTTACTGCATTTGGGCTGGACTTGGCTACAATATTATTTTAATCAGCGGAGCTATTTCACGCATTCCAAAAGCTTTGTTCGAATCAGCAGAATTAGACCATGCTGGTTACTTTAAAGAATTTTTTCATGTTGTAATTCCTTGTATTTGGCCCACAATTGTGACCCTTATTATTTTAGGTATGACCAATGTTTTGACATTATATTTACAGCCATTACTTTTAACTAACGGCGAAGGCAATACTTATACTATTTCTTTAGATATATTTTTAGCTACAAAATCATATTCACCTGCTCAATATTGCGCCGCTGCGGCAAAAGGGTTACTTTGTTCAGCGATTTGGGCGCCTCTTATTTTAGTCGTCCGTCATTTATTAAGTAAGATTTATCAAGGAGTAGATTATTAATGGAAGATTTAACAAAAGTCATTAATGAATCAACTCGTAAAAAAAGAAAAGTTGATTATTCATATCACATGATTAAATGGATAGTTTTTGCTATTTTTGTCATTTATTCTCTATCGTTAATAGTTCCATTTGTCTTTATGTTAATTAATTCTTTTAAATCACAAGAAGAATTTATTCTTGGTAATGTATTTAATTTCCCTAAGCAGTGGTATGGTTTAAATTTTATTGAGATTTTAACATATCAAATTGATGGTCAAACCGTTTGGGAAATGATATTAAATTCGATCATTTTAACGACACTTGGAACGTTTATTAATGTATTTTTAAGCGCTGTTGCGGCGTACTGTTTAGCTAAATATAAATTTCCAGGTAGAAACTTAATTTATGGACTAGCTATTTTTACTATGGTTGTTCCTATTGTTGGCACTCTTCCTTCTCAAGTCGTTATGATGGAGACATTCCATATTGATGATTCATTATTTGGAGTTTTATTTTTATATTCTGGTTGCTTTGGCTTTAATTTTATTTTGCTATATTCATCATTTACTTCTATTTCAAATTCTTATATGGAAGCCGCTAGTATTGATGGAGCATCTCGATTTAAAACCTTTTTTACAATCATGTTGCCAATGGCGAAAGGTCCCTTAGTGGCCTGTTCAATTTTGCAAGCCATCGTTTATTGGAATGATTATTCTACTCCTTTATTATTTATGCCTTCTCGACTTACTCTTGCTGTTGGTTTACAAAGGCTTCAAGAAGAAATTGGGGGAAGCGGAAATTATCCTTTAGTTTTTGCTTCTATGATTATTGCGATTTTACCAATCTTAATTTTATATTTAGTTTTCCAGAAAAGAATTATCGCTTCCACTAATGCAGGAGGATTAAAAGGATGAGAAAAATTATCAAATTATTTTTATCCCCTTTTTTAATTATATCAGGCTTTAATTTGACAAGTTGTTCTTCATCTGATGCTTTAGAATTTTCTAAATCTATTTATGAAGTCCATAGTGGAGATAAAGTACAAGTTAAATCACATCGTAAAGGCACAACTTATTCGTTTATTAATAGTACGTATCCTAATTTATATGTCGAAGCATCAACTGGACTTATTAGTTTTGATGATACTGTTACTAATTATGGACAAGTTCTTTATCAAGCTAATTATAAAGAAAATAAATCTAATATCGTCACTTTGACTTTGATTCATGATTATGAAACTCCAACGCTTACCT
>CAVDWX010000018.1:0-5909 GCA_963612735.1 Gemmiger formicilis
GTATGGACTTTAGTTTTAATTTTTAAATCGATTTTTAAAAGATGACTATCGATATAATTAGTAATAGAAGCATCGACATGACATGAATCGATTTTATGAACATGACAGTTAGTTAAATCAACATTTGAAAAATCAATATCCTCTTTCATAAGAGTGGGTTTATTGTCTTTAAAAGAAGAGATAAAAATCTTCATAATTACACTCTAAATTCTATTTTATAAAGACGAGCTAATTCATATTTAACCCGTTCTTCAACATCGCTAATTTCTTTATCGGTAAGAGTATGATCACTAGCGTAAGTAACACTGATAGCAATACTTTTCTTATCAGATGCAATATTTACTCCTTCATAGACATCGAAAACTTCAGCATTAGTAATTAAACCTTTACCGTTCATTTTAATGCATTTAATAATTTCACTAACAGGAACACTCTTATCGATAACTAAAGCGATATCACGAATAACGACCGGGAATTTAGAAATCGGGCTCATTTTACAAATAGATGTCTTCATTTCTAATAGAGGTGTTAAATTCATTTCTAAAACAAGACAACGATTTTTGCCTAAATCATATTCATTATATTTATTAGGATTAAGCTCACCAAACATTCCAATCAATTTATTTTGGAAATAGATTTCCGCACTGCGATTGGGATGAAGTTCATCAAAATGTGAACTAATTTTACTAATCTTATATCGAGATTTTTCTACTCCAAGTAAGGAAAATATGCCTTCGAGCAATCCTTTTAAATGGAAGAAGGTATAAGGAGTTTCAACTAACAATCCTTGTAAAGATTCAAGTCCCGTTAAAACAATCGCTAAATGTTCACTTTGTGAAGTTTTAGACATCATAGAACTAGTTTCAAATAAAGCTAAATTCTTATTTTGTCTATTGATATTATAGGAAGCTACTTCTAATAAACTATGAAGAATATGAGTTCTAAATACTTCATGATCTTCCGTTAAAGGATTTTTAATGACGTAATGTTCTTCATTATTCAATAAATTAAATTTATCTTTTTCTTTTTTTGAAATTAATGAATAAGTAAGGCATTCATCTAAGCCTTTATCCACTAAAAAGTCACGAATAAGTCTTAATCTTTTTTGTGATGATGATAAAGCGCCAACAGTTGTATCTAATCTAGGTAAAACGCTTTTGACATGACTAAAACCAAGAATACGAATCACTTCTTCGCTTAAATCAGCATCGCCTGATATATCTAATCTAAAATTAGGAACAGTTGCAATAAAATGGCCTTCACTATTCATATCAATTTTAAAATATAGTCTTTCAAGTACGTCTTTAATCTCTTTTGCACTAAAATTAGTGCCTAAACGATTATTGATCTTAGTAATAGAAGTTTCGATTTTTTGTTCTTTATATGTTTCTTTTTGAATCTCTATTGTTTTTGAAACTTCTTTAGCGTCCGCGAATTGCTTGAGTAGATAAATCGTTAAAGAAAGAACATCTTCGCTTTGGAAATGATTAGTTCCTTTAACAAAACGTGTGGACGATTCGCTAGATAAGCCTAATCTAGTGGAAGTATGACGAATTGCTTTTGAAGAAAAGGAAGCACATTCAATATATAATCTTTGAGTGTTTTCATCGACTTCACAAGCTTTGGATCCCATCACACCGCCTAAGCACATAGTTTTTCCACCTGTGGTCATACAAATATCATTAGGAATGATGTGATAAGTTTTATCGTCTAAAGCAACAAAATCTTCTTCGAGATCGCTTCTAACAATGATTTCTTCTTTTTCTAATTTATCAGCGTCGTACATATGTAATGGTTGCCCAGTTAATAACATCACAAAATTACCAATATCGACGATATTATCAATGCTTCTAATCCCTGAACTATGTAAAATTTGTGCTAACCAAAGAGGAGTTTTTTTAATCTGAATGCCTTTAACTTCTTTAAGGGCAAATTGGGTACACAAATCTGTTTGAATAGCAATATGAGCATTACTAACAAATGAACCTTCGTCTTTAAAAGTAGGAATATTAATTGGCCTATCAAAAATAGCGCTTATTTCTTTGGCGAGATTATAAACGGATAATAAATCAGGACGATTAGCTAAAATTTTAACGTCTAACACTTCATCATCTAAATGGAGGTAAGCTAAAACATTTTCTTCGCCCACTGGAGCGCCTATATCTAATTCTTCAATGCCATTGATTTGTTTTTCATTTAAATATTTTTTATCAACACCGAGTTCTAAAAGAGAACAACACATGCCGTTAGATGCAACACCGCGGATAACCCCTTTTTTAATTTCTACTTCTTTAAGCTTAGCGCCCACTCGAGCAACGATCACTTTTAAACCAAGTCGGGCATTAGGAGCACCACAAACAATTTGCTCCACTCCGTATTTCTCCCCTAAATTCACTTTTAAAACATGGAGGTGATCGCTATCTGGATGATTTTCGCATTCAATAATTTCGCCAATAACTAAATTAGTTCCTGTTGCAAAAGTGAGTACATCTTCTACTTCAATACCGGCGAAAGTTAAACCATTAGCGACATCTTTAGCGCTTAATCCGTCGAGGTTAACATATTTTTTTAATAATTTTAAACTGACTAACATATCGATTCCTCCACTACATCTTTTTCTTGAATTGATGCAAGAATCTCACATCGTTTTGATAAAATCTTCTAATATCATCAATTCCATAACGGAGTATCGCTACTCTTTCAATACCGATTCCAAAAGCAAAACCACTATATACTTCTGGATCGTATCCATTCATCTTTAATACATTGGGGTGAACCATTCCACCCCCTAATATTTCAATATAGCCACTGCCTTTACACATGGAGCAGCCTTTACCACCGCAGTTAGCGCAAGTAATATCAACTTCTACACTTGGTTCGGTAAATGGGAAGTAAGAAGGGCGCAATCTAATTTCTCTTTTTTCACCAAACATCTTTTTCACAAATAGTTCTAAAGTTGCTTTTAAATGACTAAGATTAATTCCTTTATCGATAACAAGCCCTTCAATTTGCCCAAATTGATGAGAATGCGTTGCATCATCATCGTCTCTTCGATAAGTTTTACCAGGACAAATAATACGAATTGGTTGACCATGACTTTCCTGCATAACCCGAGCTTGTACCGCAGAGGTATGAGTTCTTAATAAAGTATTATCATCAATATAAAAACTATCTTGCATGTCTCTTGCGGGATGATCTTTTGGAATATTTAATAATTCAAAATCATATAAATCCAATTCCACTTCTGGACCAGAGGCAACTTGATAACCCATTCCTAAAAAGATATCAGTCATCTCATCGATAATGACATGAAAAGGATTTTTAGAGCCAAGCTCATAATTAACACCCGGCAAAGAAATGTCGATTTCTTCTTTTTTAAGACGTTTATTTAATTCGATTTGCTGAATCTCTTTTATTTTTAGTTCTAGTCTTTCATTGATTAGCGTTTTAATGCGATTAAGTTCCATTCCTAAAACTTTCTTTTCTTCAACACTCAAAGAAGATAAGGTTGACATAATCGACATTAATTCACTCTTCTTAGCAAGGTATCTATTTCTAATAGTAGTCAAGATATCGCTTGAGTCAGCGTCTTGAATTTCTTCAAGAGCGTGGTTTAATATTTGTTCTAATTTCTCATTAATCATATAAATTTGTCCTTAATGTTTTTCATTATAGCACAAGTAAATTATTAACAAATTAATTTGTTAGCCGTGAATTAACAAATTACCATGGCATAACGTTCATGCACCTATATCATCATCGTTAAATGCATAAATTTAAAACAATAATAAAAGAAGTAAACTTTGTATCTTTTTCGTAATAAAACCTCCTATGATATTGTCCAAAAGGAGGCTTTATATAGAAAATATATTAGATTCTCGCTGATGAATAAACGGAGTTATGAAGAAGATTTATAAAACTATATAGTGGGTCTGTGTTTTCAAAAATATCGATATATTCTTGATGTTTGAAAGGCTCTGAATTATATAAATCTTGAGCTTCTATATCGCCGTTTTCCAAAACGAAATTAACGATTTGATGTAGGAAATCTTGTTGCTTCGAATTGAAATTATATTTGCTTTGATAATCAGAGAGCAGTGAAGCAACCTTATCTTTATCAATTCCAACAATTGAACGTACAAAGACACCGAAACTATGATTATTAGCAACGCTATCATAATCTTCTTTAGTACCAAGGTCTTTGCATAGAATCGTTTCTAATTCTTTTATGTCATCATCATTTAATTGAATAAGGTTCTTTATCTTGTAAATTGCACCTTTATCGGAATTATCTGATAAATAATCTATAACTCTTTGCTTATAGTTTTTAAATTGAGGTCTAGGTGGCTTCCCGCCATCCTTCACAATTGTAGAATCCTCAAAATTAGATTCGATGATTGTATAGATGTTTCTATCTAAGAACTTAATCAATTCGCGAAGTTCATTTCGGACTTTTTCAAGTTTTGTGATGGTTATATTCTCCCAGAATTCATTCTTTAAAACTTCTTTGATGAACTCTTTTTTAGCGGCTACATCAGGAATGGTGAATTTATTGGTTAAGGCTTCACAAATTGTTGTTACTTTTTGGATTGCCTTAGAGTAATCCTTATCGCCAACAATCTCATCAAGCTCCATGTTGAAAATCCAAAGATCGAAGTATTTAGATTGTTCTTCATCGCTATTTGCATCTATTAAAGGAGTGAGTTGTTTTTTCATCTCTTTTAGTTCAATTAAGCTGATGTAATCCCAATTTTTAGGATCAGAATATTTATCTACGTATTTCAATGATGCCTTGACGTTTATCAAGTTTCTATTGAGCTTTTTAATCTTATTGATGCATTCCTCTTTATATTTCAAATAGTATGCTTTATGTTCTTCATTCTCTTGATGCTCACCCTTTTGAAGCTCGAATACCATATCGAGTTTCAATTCAAAGGTCTTTTGGGAGATATTCAAGGAAGTCTTAGCATCTCTTCCGTCAGGATGCATTCTAAAGAACTCGAACACGTCACAGAAGTCAAAGATATAGAAGCCTTGCTTATCAAAGTGATTCATCAAAGGAGAATCTTCGTTTCCTATTTCAAAATAAGACTTATCAGGAGAATAAACGTTTAATTCCTTACAAGTTCTAGTTCCTCTTCCAATCATCTGCCAAAATTTAATCTTAGAATAAACTCTTTTGAAAAAGACGAGGTTTACAACTTCAGGAACATCAATACCTGTATCAAGCATATCAACAGATACAGCGATTGTTGGCTCACCATTCTTCTTAGAAAAATCATCAATCAAAGTTTGAGCATAATTTACGTAGTTATCGATAAGTTTACAAAATCCTTTACCACCAAGGTCAGGATATAAAACGTTGAATCTTTCAACAATTTTCTCAGCATGGAAATGATTAGCGGCAAATATAATGGTTTTTCCGAGTTTTTCGCCGCCTTTAATCCTCATCCCCTCATTCATCAAGGTTTGAATAACGTGGTCGATAGTATCCGTATTCATGATACGTTTTCTAAATTCTTCACCATCGATTTCTTCAGGTAGATTACCTTCTTCATCAGCAAAAAGATTTTCGTATTGTTCTTTCTCTTCTGGAGTTAATTTGTCATAAACCAAGCCATTTTTTTAAAAGCTTCGTTGTTCTTTCAAATGCATGATAATCAACAAGGAAACCTTCTTTAACGGCGGTTTCATAATCATAAGAGAAAGTAGGTTCTCCTTTTGGTAAGTCGAATAATTCGTAAGTTGATGAATCGACTTGTTCTCTTGGAGTGGCAGTTAATCCTAATAGCAATGAATCAAAATAATTGAAAATTGCTCCATATTTGTTATAAACGGATCTATGGCACTCATCGATGATAATTAAATCAAATTTAGCAACACCGAATTTCTTATTCTCGCAATCAATC
>CAVDWX010000019.1:0-35431 GCA_963612735.1 Gemmiger formicilis
CTCTTCTTCTCCCATAAAGAGCCACTAATTCCGCTTTTTTTGATGCATATAGATTTTCTAACTGTCTAACTTCATTTGTTCTGCCTATCATAAGTATCACTAAGCGGTGAAATATACTTTTTGGTCATTCACCGCTGCGCAATAATAATTACAATAATAAGAGGAGAAGTTCCTATCGTTCTTTTCTTAAAACAACACTATGCTAAATAGTTGAAAAAGGCGCCACTAAGAAAGAGCGCCTTTCATACTTATATTAATAAGAATTATTTATACGATACTGAAGAAGTCGAACCAACATAGGTATTGGTTTTAGTCCAATCTTGATTAGATAATTTAACGGTAACGCTTGCACCATTAGAACCACTTGAACCCCATTCACTAGTAGCTTCCGCGACGAGTAAATAATCAGAACTAGAAGCTTGAGTGAGAGTATTATTTGTCAAACTAATTTCCGCAGTAATATTAGTTAGATAAAACATTGGCGTCCCACTTGTTGTCACCTTAAATGTGCAGTTAGTGGCAGCAAAATAATCGATACCTTCAGAACTATCTCCAGAGAATGATTGATAGATGAATATGCCTCCTGCATCAATCGTATGAGTCGATGAATTTGAATCGCTGGTTCCACTTCTATTGCCTTTACCAGTGCAAGAGAAATTACAATTAGTTAGGGTAGCACTGCTTCCGCCTTCAACAACAACCATTTGGGCGTTATTAGCAGAACCAGTTGAATCACTAACAGTAATTGAATCAGTAGAATAAATTAGAGGTGAACCATTAGAATTAGTTTCGAGTGTCATATTCGAAGCAGTAATTGTTCCTCCGCCTCTATCGGTGGCGATACTGGCACATGATACGCCTTGAGTAGTAATTGAAACATTATCAGCAGTAATACTACCGTCATAAGTAGCATGAAGTCCTCTTGAACTTGCTGAAGCTGTCGTTTTAATAGTTGAATTTTTGATGGTCAGTGAACCACCATTGGTAGATACAACAGCGTTAGATCCGTTAGAAGAAGTCGTGATATCGGCGTAACAAATTGTGGCTGAAGAAGAGGAACCTGCGACAACGATACCTGAATTAATACCGTAAAAGCTATAATCATCCCCGACTTGCCCATCACTAGCGCCACTACCAGATTTAGTAAGTACAACACGAGAAGAACTACTGCCAGTAATATTAAGTGTTCCACCATTCGTAACCAAAAAAATAACTTGATTTGAACTAGACGAAGCACTGATATATTCTCCAGATGTGATATTAACAGTTACTCCATCAATTAGATAAGCAGCAGAAATAGTCTTGCTAGTGCTTTGATGTCCGTATTTAAAAGAAATAGAAGCGTAACCACTCGTAATCTCGTTTCCACTAGTGTCATAAACCTTCCCATCAGTGGAAGTAGAATTTGAACTTGAACTAATTTTAGAAGTTGAAGTTTCATCACTAGAACTTGAATAAGAGGAAATAGTATTATTTCTTCCGCAAGATGAAAGTGCCATTAAGGGTAATAAGAATAATAGAATATTAAATTTTTTCATAATTTTTATCTCCTATTATTTATACGACTTAAACGCCCATTTTATTGCAAGTTTGAATTTCGGTTGTCCAAAATTTAGGAGAACAACAAAAAAAGGATTGAACACATCAATCCAATTAATCAGTGGTGACCATATCGGGATTCGAACCCGAGAATGCTACCGTGAAAGGGTAGTGAGTTAAGCCGCTTCTCCATATGGCCAACTGGCGCCTACCGAGGGACTCGAACCCACGACCGATCGGTTAACAGCCGATAGCTCTACCGACTGAGCTAGGTAGGCAAATTTTTATGCGCTATTAAAACGCACAAAAAATATTATCATAATAAATTAATAAATTACAAGGCTATTATTTTAATTTCTTCTCAATAATGTCTAAGACATCTTGAACGGTTGAAAGATTAACAATCTCATCTGATGAAAATTCGATATGAAATTCATCTTCGATTTGAAGCATTATTTCCACTAAATCGAGAGAATCTAAGCCAAGAGTGGTTAATGAATCTGTTTCTTTGACATTAGAAACATTAACTTTAGCTTCTAAGATTTTAGAAACGGTTTTTTTAATATCCATATGTCGCCTCCCTTTTTATATTATATTGAGTGAATACTTAAAAGTAAAAATAAAAACGACCTCATTTGAAGTCGCTTTTATTACTTAAATTTTGGATATTCTATCGTCGACGACACTGCTTACATTAGTTTCAATTTTAGTTGCCATCCTTGTAAAGAATGGGACCATCGCAGTAGATATTGCTGCAAAAACAGCAAGAACAATAATAATACCGAGAAGTTGTCCTTTTATTTCAGACATGTTGCCTCCTTTCTATCCGTAATAACCAATTACAGTGCTTCTTTTGACTCTGATGGTCATTTTATTTTTCGAAATAATGATTGGCTGATAATATTCCGAAATAACAAAGTCAAAAACATCGCCATACATTGGTGATTCAGGATTTGTATATTCAAAATGAATCTGATAGCGGCTCTCCATAGCCTCAATCAATTCATCATTAACATAGCCATTTTTAGAAATATGATAACCGACCATGACCGCTTTTGCGTCTAAATTACTATAAACGTATTGGATGGACATCATATCGCAGCCTAAAAGAGTTAACATAGCAACAAAAACTAGTGATAATAACACGCCAATCTTAGATGACATTTGTTAATTCTCCCACGATTGACAAAATGGAAAAGGTCAAAATCATCGTCACGGCACCCGCTCCGATAAGAGGCCATGAATTCATTGAATCCAAACTTTTTTCTTTCTTATCGATCATTTCTTTCTGTTGCGATTTTGATAATTCCTTAAAAAGGATGACAAACTGGTTCATTTGGGTGGAGCTTTCACCCTGATCTACCATTTGATAAATTGAAAGCATGACGCTTTCTATCGCTGGTGAAGTAAAATTATAAGCAAACTCAATATATGGCGTAACACTTTTATCAACATCAACCGTTCTTAAAAATTTCTCGACGATATCTTTTAAATATATAGAGCAATAAGGAAGAAGCAATTCAAAGGTGTGATAGACGTTATTATTGTTATTTATAAAGATATTAAAATACGAAAGAAGCGAAACAAATTCTGCATCCCTCATCCAAAGTATTTCTTTTTTCTTCATTCCATATTTAGAAAAAATATAAAAGAGAAACATTAAAGATAAAAAGGCGATGATGACAAAAACATATTTTTGTTCTATAAACAAATAAGCAGCTACATTAAGTGAAACTACAATTAAAACAGTTAAAACAATCTTAAAGATTTCTAGTTTATAGTTTAAACCGACAAATTCAATGGTCTCTTTAAAGTTACTCTTCATGATTACTCCAACCTTTCAAATCAAGATGATTAATTTTTAAAATCAATAGATGATAGGAAAATAAAATGAAGGCGAACAAAGCGCATATCGATATCGGAAAAAAGACTAATTTATTGATATAACTATAAAATTGATTTAAAGCAAATCTTAAAAAGAGAAGTATAGCTAAACATATGCCCCATAAAAAAGATATTTCCATCACTTTCTTTTTCGCTAATGAAGTGGAAGTGATGACATATTCTTCTTCGCTTCTCACCTCTTCGATGAGATGAGTTGACATCGATATGATATCTCCGCCTTCTTCTAACCAGATATTTATAATATTTAAAAAGATAGAATAAACGTGAAAGGGAAAATATCTTCTTAAATAATCCATCTTTTCATCGATTGATAGTTCATCAATATCGTTAATATAGTCTTTGAAATCATCTCCTAATGTCGCGGATGTAGTTTCAAATGAGCCATTGATAGAAGATTTAACCGATAAAGAAATGATAAAGGTGTTAATAAATTGATAACATTCATTGAAACGCCTCACCTTTTCTTGCCCCTTTTTGATCAGTTTCATAGCAAAGATAGATAGATAAAAGAAGCTTATTAAAAAGACGCCAAGAGAAATATAAAGGTTAGAAGTAGAGATATAGCAAATAGAACCAAACGCTAAAGAAGCGATTAAAAAAATAAGGTAAAATTTACTCGTTTTCATATTCGCTATTCCATTTAAATAAATACTCTTTTTCTTCAATTTTTAATAAAGATAATAGAGATTTAGGCATTTTTTTATGATTTTTCATTTTTGCATGTTCTTCAAAAATGGATGTAAGAACGCCTTTATCGTTAGAGATGATAATTTCTTTTATATAACGATAAATATGAGAATCAACATCTTCATATTTCTCTAAATAGATGAAGACGTGGAAATGATAATTGATATCTTTTATCACTCCTTCTTCATCGATTTCATTTTTATTCATTAAGACCATTCTTTCCATTCTACTAACAATGGAAGAAGCGCTTTTAGCGTGCAAAGTTGTAATAATCGGTAATCCCGTCATCGCACTATTTAAAACATCAATCATTTCTTTACCGCGTGCTTCAGCCACGACTAACCAATCAGGATTGGAACGAAGAGCATTTCTAATTAAAGAAGAGATGTTGGTATTCTCATTTTTTTCATCGATTTGCCATGATACAAGATCGATGCTGCTATCACTTCTTACATTATCAAGCTCTAAAACGTTATCGATGACCACTACTCGTTCATAATTAGGTAAATTGCGTAATAAATATTTTTGGAATTCCGTTTTACCAGTACCTGTAATTCCACCTATAACGATGGAAAACCTATTTTTTAATAGATGTGAAAATAGCCATCTAAGTTTATCATCTAGAAACGTACTAGCGGAAGTGATACGGGGCTGAAGTGAAGCTAAACGCAAAGAAAAAGTAAGAGCATCATCATTATTAACTTTACCAATTGATTGATGAAGCGCGTTTAAACGATATCTTCCCACTGATATATCTAAAATCGGGGTGCTATAAGAGAATTGTTTTTCCGCTAAATTGGCGAGTTGACGAATAAAATTTTTAACTTCATCGTGAGATATGACAATATCGGCCTTATTTCTTCCTAAGGAGTTGGATACATAATAAATCGATTCTCCATTATATGAGATATCAGTCACTTCTTCATCGTTAATCAGAGGCGATAAAAAAGAATTTTCAATGTATAAAATGGTCTTTTCTTTGTTCATTTTGCGGTCCTTCTGATTTGGTAATACATGGTTCTTTCATATTTATAATTAAAAGAGAGTTCGGCTTTACAGGTCACTTCTACTCCTTGGCATTTTAAGGAGGTGCATAAAGATGAATCGCTAGGATTGTAATAAAAATAACTAATCTCATATTTAGAAGTAAATTTAGGAATGGTTGAATCAAAATATATCTTTAATTTCTCTTCAATAATCTCTTTGTCAAAATAAACCTCAATCTCATCGTTATCAGCGATAAGTGGGACCGATATCTTAAGTATCTCAATAGGCAAATTAACCATTGTACGATTAATACCGTTAATTTGAAACGTGGTATAAAACATCTCGAAAGAGCATAAAGCAAATGAAATGCCAATTAATATATTGATCATTTTCTTATTCCTCCGATGACGCAATATTCACCGTCAAGGCAATCTCCGATCATATTTCGTCCTGAATAAAAAGAAAGAGGAATCGAAACATCAGTATCGTTATAACCGATATTTTTGGTATATATTTCAAATTCGTAGCCATCTAATTCATTTCTTTTATTACGAGGCAAATAGAAATATTCAGTTTGAACATAGCCTTCTTTTGGAGATAAGGACATTTCTAAGGTTGAAAGTGAAACATACATCGTATCTCTAAAAGTAAAATAAACATTGTTATTGAGATAACTAATGGCTAAAGGTACTTTAATATCACCTTCATCGTTTATTAAGCCAGTGAAGACGTCATTAACATCTTCCATAGTTAAAAATGATTCGCTATAAGCAAAACTACTTTCGCATGTGTAAGTGAAATAGATGCCGTCTAAGTTTAGTCGATAATATTGATCAGTCGAAAAATAATCCATCGTCTCTTTAAAAGAAAATGTTTCATCAATGCTTATTCCCTCTTGTCCGTTTAATTTAATCACCCTATTAGAGATGACATAATTCTTATTTTTATAATCTTTAGAAGAAATGGCAAAAGATGATTTAGGATATATATTGAAATTAAAACTAGTTAAAATTGACTCGTCACTTCTTTTAATTAAAGAAACATAAACTGTTAGTCCACTAGCGCTAAAATATTTATCAAAAGGAAGACTAATCGAAAATTCTCCTGTCCCATTTGTGACATTTTGACTTGGTGAGATTTGAATAGAAGAAACATATGATGTCGCGTTTATTTTTTTTAGTTTAACTTTTAAAAATGATAAGACATAACAATTAGAAAAAGTGCCCTTAAGAGTAGTTTTATCATCATAAATTTTAAACGGACCAAAAGAGGGAGAAGAAAAATTAGGTAGGATGGGCATTAAAGTGCTAGGTAAGGAATCAAACGAAAAAGATGGTGTAACTTTATTATTTTTAGCTGATTTAATCGCAGGATGTACACCACAAGAGATAAAGCATAATAAGGTTGGTAATATGAATAGTTTTGTGTAAGATTGCATTTTTCTCCTCCCATTAGTAAATAGGAAGAAAAACGCCAAAAATTTTAAAAATAATTTAATTTTTTTACACAAAATAAAAACCGCTTACAAGTAAGCGGAATTTACTAAATTTTTTTAATTATTTTTTAAGAGCTTCGTAAACGTTGACCGCACAAGCCACTGTCGCACCCACCATTGGGTTATTGCCCATACCGATGAATCCCATCATTTCGACGTGAGCAGGAACACTTGATGAACCAGCGAATTGAGCATCGCCGTGCATACGACCCATCGAATCAGTTAAGCCATATGAAGCAGGACCGGCTGCCATATTATCGGGGTGAAGAGTTCTTCCTGTTCCTCCACCAGAAGCAACAGAGAAATATTTAACTCCATTTTCATAACACCATTTATGATAAATACCCGCTACAAGATGTTGGAATCTAGTTGGATTAGTGGAATTACCAGTAATAGATACGCCAACTTTTTCCATCTTCATGATAGCAACGCCTTCGCTAGCATCATTAGTGCCATAGCAGCGAATTACTCCACGAGGGCCATCAGAGAATTTCACTTCTCTAACAATTTTAACTTCATCTTTATAAAAATCATAATCGGTTTCAACATAAGTGAATCCGTTAATGCGAGAGATGATATAAGCAGCATCCTTGCCTAATCCATTAAGAATAACTTTCAAAGGTACATTACGTGCTTTATTAGCGTTTAAAGCAATTTTAATAGCACCTTCTGCTGCGGCAAATGATTCGTGACCCGCTAAAAAGCAGAAACAAGTAACATTATCGTTTAATAGCATGCCACCTAAATTACCATGGCCTAAACCAACTTTACGGTTATCAGCAACAGAACCTGGAACACAGAATGCTTGTAAGCCTTCTCCAATAGCAATAGCGGCTTCTTCAGCGGATTTAACTCCTCTTTTTAAAGCAATTGCACATCCTAATGTATATGCCCAACCGGCATCATCGAAAGCAATTGGTTGAGTATCTTTAACGATTTTATATGGATCAATACCAAATTTTAAGCAGTAATCTCTAGTTTCCTCAATGGAAGCAAAGCCGTTTTTCTTTAAACATGCATTGATACCATCAATACGACGTTCATAATTTTCAAATAATTGTTCCATGGCTTACTCCTTTCTGGGGTCGATGACTTTAACAGCTTCCCCAAAGCGTCCATATGTTCCAATCGCTTTTTCATAAGCTTCTTTGGGGTCGACTCCATTTCTAATCGCGGACATCATTTTTCCTAAGTTGACGAATTGATATCCGATAACTTCATTGTTCTTATCTAAGCCAATATTAAGAACATAACCATCAGTCATTTCAAGATAACGAACACCTTTGGCTCTAGTTCCCCACATTGTACCAATTTGACTACGTAAAACTTTGCCTAAGTCTTCTAACGAGCTACCAACAGGTAAGCCATTATCAGAAAAAGCAGTTTGGCTACGTCCATAAGCGAGTTGCTTAAAGATTTCTCTCATTGCGACGTTAATAGCATCGCACACTAAGTCAGTATTTAAGGCTTCTAATAAGGTTTTACCTTGAAGAATTTCCGCTGCCATTGCGGCGGAATGAGTCATACCAGAACAACCGATAGTCTCCACTAAGGCTTCTTCAATAATTCCGTTTTTGACATTTAAAGTTAATTTGCAAGCGCCTTGTTGAGGAGCACACCATCCAATTCCGTGAGAGAGACCTGAGATATCTTTAATCTCCTTGGATTTCACCCATAATCCTTCTTCAGGAATAGGAGCTGGTCCATGGTCGCATCCCTTACGAACTGTACAAATGTTCTCAACATCAGCAGTGTAATAGATTTTTGACATATTGAACTCCTTCTTTACGTTAAAAATATCTCACAAGTGAGATTTTTTTTCAATATATAAACTCGACTATTTCTCTTTTTCTTCCATGTAATAAAGAAAATCAATATAATAAGTGAAATAACCGAGGAAAAGTATGATTGTATTAGCAGGTGCAAGCGCTAGTGGAAAAACTGAAGTCGCCAAAATGTTAGCCAAAAAATATGGCATCGTCAAAACAATTACCACAACAACAAGAAATAAACGATTGGGTGAAGTGGATGGAAAGGATTATTTTTTTGTTAGCAAAGAACAATTTGAAATAATGCTTCGCCAAGATAAATTTGTTGAACATACCATTTATAATGGCAATTATTATGGTTCGACAAAAGAACAAATTGGTCATAATAAATGTATCGTAATCGATCCAGCAGGACTGCGTTCATATATCGCATTAAATTCTTCTTATATCGTTACTTTCTATCTAGAAGCTAAAGAAGAAACTAGGTTTCAAAGAATGCTCGATAGAGGGGATGATAAAGAATTAGCAAAATCGCGTTTAGAACATGACCGCATTGCTTTTTTAGATGAAAAAATACCTTCAGTTGATTTTAAAATAAATTCAGAAACACAAAACATCGAAGAAGTCGCCGATGAAATCGTTAGGCTTTATAAAAAAGAATTAAAAAAGCGTCATTTTAATAAATAAGAATATCGATTGATTGTTTTAGGATTGAGATATGCTTTTATCGAATATCCTTTTTTAGTCTCGAGATATTTTTCAACATAATTATCTTTTAAAAATAGAGAAAAACTTTCCTCAAAAGGAAGCAAAATGTTGGCTTTTTGCCAGTTTTTTGAAAAAGATGAGCAAATAAACGAAAGAATATCAGCGATATCATTTTCATCATTCGCGGAGCAATATAAAGAAGAGGAATCTAAAATTTTGATATCTTCTTTTTTAATCAAATCAAATTTATTAAATAGATAAATCATAGGAATATCGTTCGCTCCGATTTGACTTAAAACCTCATTAGTGGTCTTTATCTCTTCTTCTTTACATGAGGAAGAAGAATCAACAACATGAACGATGAGATCAGCCTCTTTAATTTCTTCTAACGTGCTTCTAAACGCATCCACTAAGAAGATTGGCAAATCTTTTATAAATCCAACAGTATCAATCATGATAAAAGATGGATAACGATATGTATCGATAATTCTGGCACTAGTTTCTAATGTCGCAAATAAAAAATCATCAGCGTACACTTGTTTTTCATTCTTATGATGAGAATAAGTTAAAAAAGCATTTAACAAAGTTGATTTGCCGGCGTTAGTGTAGCCCACGATGGCGACAACTGGAAGGGTAGAAGCGTTTCTTTTATTGCGTGAAGTTTTTCGAGCGATTCTAACTTTTTCAAGTTCAGTTTTCTTTCTTTGAATTAAGATTCTAATTTTTCTTCTATCTAATTCAATTTGTTTCTCCCCGCTTCCTTTATTATGAACGCTACCTTTAGAAGTGACCTGTGAATAATTGCATTTATTATCAATTAATCGCGTTTTTAGATATTCAAGTTCAGCTATTTCAACTTGAATGAGAGCTTCTTTAGTAGTTGCATTGCGTTTGAATATTAATAGAATTAACTCGGTTCTATCGATTACTTTAACTTTTAATACTTCTTCTAGATTTCTTTGTTGAATGGGGCTTAAATCAAAATTAAAGACAATTGCGTAAATAAAGTTCTCATCATATAAAAAGACAAATTGATCTAAATATTCTTTTATTTCTTGAACAAATCCAACTCCTATATAAAAAGCCGGATTAATCTTATTTTTCTTCTTATTATTTATAATTAGAGCATTCTCAAAACCAGCAGAAACTGAAAGTCTTTCCATTTCTAAGTCTCTTTCCCCGCTATTAGATAGATTTATAAGAATGACATGCTTTTCTAACATGAAAATATTTTAATCTTCTTCAGTTTCCTTTTTAAAGTCATTATCTATAACTTTAATTTTTGTAACAGTAAATTCATCAGCGTTTAAAACGATAATGTGATAATGAGAAAAATCGAATTCGTCGCCGGTTTTAGCAAAGCGATGCAATATCTCTTGGCAAAATCCCGCTACCGTAGAATAGTCGGTTTCAAATTTGTCTTTATATTCGATTAAATCGAAAAAATCATCAATGTTCATCAAACCATCAACAATATAAGTTCCATGACCAGAGTCAATATATTCTTCTTCGACGTCATCAGTTTCATCAAAGATATCTCCAACAATTTCTTCTAAGATATCTTCCATGGTAACAATTCCTTCCGTTCCACCATATTCATCGATAATAACGGCGATATGAATCTTAGTCTTTTTAAATGCATCTAATAATTCTAATAATTGTTGATTACGAGGAACGATGATTGGCTGATAACATAATGATAGGATATCAATTTTAGATAAATCAGTTCCCTTAAATATTTCTTTTGCTAAAACTTTTAAAGGTAAAATACCAACGATATCATCAATAGTTTCTTTATAAACAGGAATACGAGAATGTTTAAAAATTTTGCCTTCTTTGATGATGTCTTCTAAATTATCATCTACATCGATAGCGAATACATCCACACGCGGAGTCATTATTTCAAAAGCTTGAATATCGTTTAAATCAATAGCGCTCCTAACAAGCTCCGCTTCTTCTTTATCAAAATTCCCTTCTTCTTCGATAGAATCAACCATTTCAGAAAGGACATCTTCATCAATTACATCTTCTTCTTTAGCTTTCTTTTTAAAGATTTTGCCAAAAGCTGTAAACATTTTGGAAATAGGTCTAACAAAGATGAAGAAAAGTTTAGTAAAGAAATCAACAGGATAAGCAAAGAATAAAGCGAGTTGGAAATTGAATCTTTTTCCAAATGCTTTTGGTAAAAATTCCGCGACTAAAATCAAAATAGCGGTGAAGATAATTGTCGCTAAAGTCGCACCGTAATTTTCGTTCAAAGCGACGCCGATAAGAGTGATAAAAGAGGAAGCAAAAATGTTAGCTATGTTATTACCAAATAAGACAGTAGCAATTGTAAAGTCATAATTTTGAGCGAGTTTTAGCGCTAATTTTGCTTTTTTATTGCCGTTTTCAGAAAGTTTTTCTAATCGATTTTGATCCACGACTCCATACACCATATCGGTACACGAAAAGAAGCAAGAAAAGACTAAACAGATACAAACAATAAGCCAATAATACCATTCCATATTACTTTTTTCCTTTTACTGAAAGAGGCTCAGAGATATCGCTCACTAACTCTTCTAAAATATCTTCCATAGTGACCATCCCAATAATATGCTGATGTTGATCTTTAACAAGCGCAATATGGGTGTGATGGCGTTTAAAGCCATTAAATAAATCATCAATTTTAAAATTAGGATTAACAAAATATGGTTTTTGAATGATGCTTCTAATTTCAAGATGAGGATCTTTTAAATATTCTTCAAAATAGATTTTAACATTTAAAATTCCAATCATATTATCGAAGATTTTATCATAGACCGGTATACGAGAATATTTTGTATCGATGATGACTTTTTGCAATTTATCATTCGTTAAATTCTTAATATCAATAGCAAATATTTTATCTCTAGGAGTTAAGACTTCTTTAACATCGGTATCAATATAATCCAATGTCGATTGAAGAATCTCACTTTGTTCATCATCAAGAACTCCTTCGTCGCTTACTTTTTCAACGATGTTTTCAAAATCTTCTTCGGTAAAAGCGGATGAATCCTTAACTTTGAATATCTTTTCAATAGCCTTCGCTAATAGCTCGAATAAAATGGAAATTGGATAAAAGATAATCATGAAGAAATAAATAGGCCAAGCAAAAATAAGTGACATCGTATCAGGAATTTGTCGCGCAATAGTCTTAGGGAAAGTATCACCTAAAATATAGACAATAAAAGACATCAAGATAGATGAAATAATTGAAGCATATTGATTTAAACCTGTATTTTGTAAATATTTAACAAATAATAAAGTTGAAATTGCCGATATTACTACCGCAACAATATTATTACCAATGAGCACTGTAGTAAGGGCTCTATCATATCTATCGCAAATCTTTAAAACTAATTTAGCAGTTTTACTACCGTCATCAGCTTTGATTTGCATTTTGAATCGATTGCATCCAGAGATAGCGGTTTCTGAAGCTGAGCAGAAGAAGCTTCCTAATAAGCAGAGAACAATTATCAGCCACGATATAGGGTCAGGCATTTAAACAACCACATCCTTTTTTTGTCGGTTACGATTATTTACATTATCATAAAAATATTTATCATACAAAGGCAAACAAAAAAAGGTATGCAAGCATACCTTTATTTTTTGTAGTTTTGGAAATTATTTAGATTCCTTCATGGAAGCTTTGATTTCATTAACCCAGTTGACAGTACCAACTTCACCTTGTTCTAAGCCATCTTTTTCCATAACATCTTGAATGAGCTGTTTAGCGCGTCTTAATGATAATGGAGACTTGACTTTAAAGATGAGAGGTATTTCAGCATAAACTGCTTTATCACCCGCATCTTGAACAGGGATTGTTGATTCCTTATATTCATTTGGATCAAGAGCGAAATATAATTTCAAACTCTTTCCAGCGATGGTTAATTTGATATATGTTTTGCGATGTAAACGGAATGTATCTCCAGAATTAGAAACACGTGATTTTACACCCCAAGAGAGAATTTCATTTTTCAATTCGTTATAGTTATCTTTCATTTCTTTATCAGCATCAAGAATTCTGTCCGTAAAAGGGATGCGAATAATTGGTGTTTTAGGATTGTCTTCATCGCTAGGAGCTTCACTAGCTTCAGTAGGAGTAACAACCTTCTCTTCCACTACGGGAGCTTTGCTAACTGGACTCGGAGCCGCTGAAGGTTTAACTACTTCTTCCTTTTTTTCTTCAACAGGTTTTGGTTGAGGTTTTTCTTCCACTACTGGAGTGGGTTTTTCTTCAACGACTGGAGCAGGTGCAGGTGCTGGTGCTGGTTGAGGAGCAGGACATGGTGAATTGATGCCACCATTGAAATATTGAACAACTAATGGTCCTCCAAAAGTTGCACCAACTACTGAATGAGTTTCAGTACCGGCTTTAGGTTGCGGTTGAGGTCTATTAAGTTCATTACGCGCTAATTCATCGCGAACGATATCACGAACAACTTCACGAATCATACTCGCTAAAGAGTTTTGATCTATAACAGGTTGAGCAGGTGCTGGTTCAGGCTTAACTTCTTCTTTAACAGGAGCGGGTTTTTCTTCGCCTGCTTCATCTTTTAATACTTCATCAGGAATTGGTTCTGGTTCAACTTGAATTGAAGGTGCATAGGATGGAACAGGATCTTGAATGATATTTTCTCCTACGATATCTTCGCTAGAATCATTCATCACGAATTCATTATTGCCATCTGTGACAGTATTATCGTTAACGATAGCAGACTTACGATTAGCGTAGCCTAAGCCTAAGCCATATTCGATATAGGTAAGGATTAAAGATACTCCACCACAAACTAATAAGGCAACAACATAAATGAGTAAAAATAATTGTTGGCTTTTAGCAACATTATAAAAGGTTGAATCGTATTTGATGCCGCCGAGATAAGCCTTGTAATTAGCAAGAATATCTAAGGCTGGAACTAAAACAAAGATGAGCATGATGGAAAACCAAGCTAAGCGACCATGTTTTTTCTTTCCAACGCAAACAGCGCCAGCAACAATTAAAACAATATTTAAAACCACTAATGAAATCGCAACAATTGATTGCCATAAATTAGCTTTAAATAAGAAAACATCTTTAACTGATGTTAAATGATTTGTTAAAAATTTTACAATATTAGCTTTCGAATCTCCGCTGAGAGGAACAGACAATCCCATCACCACAAACAAGGCGACATATCCTAAAAAGAAGACAATATCGAGGACAAGTAAGGCGATAAGAGCTTTTTTTAATCCAGATTTCATATTGAAATCCTCCTTTACTTGCATTAATTTTATAACATGCGCGTGTAAATACAATATAAAAAAATATTTTATCCATCAAAAACTATGCAAAAAACCAATTATTTTAGGCAAAACTAATGTTTTGAATAGATTGTTAAGTAATGTTTTAAACTCTTGATGACGACATCGCCTTTAGGGCCTTGTTCACCATCGATATCCCAATAATCTAAGCTATTAGAGGAGAGGTAAACTTCTTCAATATTATAATGTTTCACTCTTCTTCTAAAAAATAGATAAGTGATAAGCGAATTAAAAATGGAAGGGCGAGATAAAAATAAATCGAATTTCCCATCAGTAATAATTGACTTAGGATTGATTTTAAATCCTCCAATGTTTGTACCATTCATTATTAAGATGAAGGGCGTTTTAAAATTAATGACATTACCATTACTAAATTTGGCGTAACCTTCAACATTTATTGGCTTAAATATGGATGGAATAGCCTTAAAATAATAGGCAAGTGCACCGAGATATTTCTTATCCTTTACTTCGGTCGTATAAGGGATATCAGCGTATGCTCCAATCGCCGCCGCAAAAACAAAACATCGATCATTTATCGAACAAATATCAAAGGCTGTTGTCTTGCCATTTTTAATGATTTTGACCGCCTTTTTGATATTTCTCGTAATTCCAAAGTTTTTCGCAGCGTCATTAACAGTTCCACTTGGAATAATGCCTAAAATTGGTCTATTTTCTTTTCCTAATAAGGCATTGGCAACAATGTTAAAGGTTCCATCTCCACCCGCGAATAATAAAGAATCATATTTTCCACACGATTCTTTACACAATGAAATGAGATGTTCTTCGCTTTTAGAAGCAACAATATCTAAAACATCAAAACAAGGCGATAATTCCTTTTTGATGCAATCTAATCTTTTAATGATTTTTCCTTTTCCTGATGATGAATTATAAATAAAAAGTGCTTTCATGCACTTATTATCTATCAAATTACCATAAATTGATATAGTTAGTGTAAATTTGGTGATCCCACCGAGAATCGAACTCGGGATTAGACCTTGAGAGGGTCTCGTCTTAACCTCTTGACCATGGGACCGCACCAAGAATTATACACTAAGCTTATGTATTTATAATAAGGAAATAACAAAATTAAGACGTCGATGGCATTCTTCAATGCCTAAAACTTTCATCACGTAATATAAATTAGGTGAATTCTTACGAGTGGTAATAGCAATTCTAAGCATTTCGGCAACATCGCTTACGCTTCCAACATAAGATTCAGGATTAGCTTTATATAATTTGCCGTTAGGAGCAAATTGATGTCTTTCGCCAATTTCTTTGATCTTGCTAAACCAAGTTTGTTCATCCACGTCGAGAGAGAGTTCATCTTTTATATCGAGTAAAACACTTTTAATGATAGAAGAAGAAAACTTCTCGTTGAATTTAATTTCTTTTGGAGCAATTTCATCATATAAATCATTGTAGAAGAAATCGATTAAAGTATCGAGATTGCCAAGCTTTTCATAATCTTTTCGAGGATTTTCTTTTTCTCTTTCAATATTCATGATTTCCATAAAATATGAATGCGAACGATTGATTAACGAAAGTAATGTAGGATTATATTTAGTGGCATAATCAAGAGCTAAAGAAAGAATCTCTTCCTTGGTCTTTCTTGCTAATATCTCTCTAGAAAAGAAATTAAGCTTTCCAATATCGAACAAAGCGCCATCTAAACTCATCTTGGAGAATGAAAACATAAATTCATCCATATTCTTAAATTTATGAGCAAAAATCCATTCCTCAAAATTAGAATTAGCAATCGTCATCAAATACATGATTAATGCTTCTGTCGGATAGCCATCCTTTAAGAAGAATGAGACCGCTGCTTCGCTATCTAATCGTTTAGATAATTTACGTTTATGACCGTTTTCATCTAATTTTTGAATAACGGGAAGGTGTGCAAACAACGGAGGCTGCCAAGAAAGGGTTTGAAATAATTCTAAATGAATAGGTAAAGAAGCAATCCATTCTTCGCCTCTTATCACGGTTGTAGTTCTCATGAAGTGATCGTCAACCACATGGGCAAAATGATATGTCGGTAAGCCATCGCTTTTATAAATAACTACATCTTGATCATTTTGAGCAATTTCAAAGTTACCATGAACTAAATCATGGACTTTAATTTTTCTAATGTGGTTACCGCTTGACTTGAATCTAATGACATATGGAAGACCACTTTTAATCTTTTCATATCTTTCGAAATTGGTAAGGAATCGACATTTAGCGAATTGTCCGTAATATCCAGGAAGAATCTTATTTTTTTCTTGAATACCTCTAATTGTAGATAAATCTTCAGTGGTACAAAAACAAGGATATGCTCTACCCATTTTCAAAAGGTGTTTAATAACGACTTTATAAATATAAGCACGTTTAGATTGAACATAAGGTCCATAACTTCCCACTTCTTTATCGCCAAGATATCCTTCATCCGGAACGATATTAAAAAGATGAAGTTGTTCTAACAATTCTTTACCAGAACCTTCGATTTCTCGTTTAGTGTCAGTATCTTCTAATCTCACAAAAAAGACACCATTAGTTTGACTAGCGACCTTTTTAGCAATCATTGAAGTAAATAAAGAACCAGTATGCAAAAATCCAGTCGGTGAAGGAGCAAACCTTGTCACTTCTGCACCTTCAGGTAAATTTCTAATCGGGAATCTTTTTTCTAATTCTTCAATAGTTTCTGTTACTTCTGGAAAGATTAATTCGGCGATTTGTTCATTGCTAATATCCATAAATCTTCTTCCTCCTTGGAAATTATATTGCAAAAGCAATTTCTTTTGCTATAATAATTAAGCATTTGTTAAAAAAAAACAATGTGCAGGTGTAGTTCAGTGGTAGAACACTACCTTGCCAAGGTAGTTATGCGAGTTCGATTCTCGTCACCTGCTCCAACATTCAAAAGGCTCGATGATATCGAGTTTTTTATTTATCTTTTATCTTCTTATTAAGTTTATAAATGGCTCCGACAGCGTGTTCGAGTTGTTTGCTATTAATTGAAGGGATGTTTCTTGATTCAATAGCCTTAATCAAAGCAGAGAGATTTTTTAATTGCATAATATAAAACTGTTTTGAATTACTTTTTAATGAAATATGACAAGAATTATTGACTAAAGTTATTCCAATCATCAAAGATCCATCAACCGCAATTTTCATCGATAATCGAGATAATAAATTTTTAGATTGTTGAATTGGATTATCGGTATATTGCTTAGTTCCTTTTTTAGAAAAATAAACAAAAGAAGCATCATCGTAATTACCGCTTAAATCACCTTCGTAATAGCTATCATTAATTAAATAGATGAATTTATCGCCAAAGATGATGTGATCAATATGACCCATTTTTTTATCATCCATATCAAATGAATAATCGTTAATTAAATAATAATCATTATATAAAACAAATTTATAAATCTTCTTATAACAAATGTTTTTAAAATGATGTTTCACATAAACCCGATAAAAGAAAAAGATGCAAATAATCGCAATGATAATAAATAGCAAAATAGAAGTAAAAATGATGAAAAAAGATTGTGGTTTAGATAATAATATAATCATAATAAATCCACCACCTTCGTGTAAGTAAAGACGTCATAAAAGGTCTGACTTTTATCGTTAATAAAGATGAGAAGAATATTGCCCACTAGTGCTAAACCTAATGATAATAGTGTTGTTAATATTGAAAAAACCTCTCTTAATATAATTCGACCAATGCTGAGTTCTTTGTAATTGGATGAAGATAATCCTAAATTAAATAAACGCATTCCTAATGTTGCTTTCCAAGATGAAGCAAGCATTGTGGTAAACAAAAAAATAGATACTAAAATTGCACCAATAAGCATCGCTACTAAAAAAAGAATAGCATTTATAGTAGAAGCTCCACTCTGAACTGTTTTAATTAAATTAAGTAGCGGATAAATAAGGAAAAAAGAAAAAATAATCGTCGTTACTAATAAGTCTAATAAATAAGCAAATAATCTTCGTAAAGCAAAATAATCCTTTTTCATCAGTCAAATATTGTTTCGCCGTTTTTGGCGGCATTTATCATTCTTAAAAGTTCATCCATCGTCGTTTTTGCGGAGATAGGCGGTAAGTTAGAGATATCAAAGAAATTAACATCATCCGTTTCATATTCATGTTCCCCTAATTTTGAAACTAATTTGCCTTCAAAAACAGCTACGTAATTAGGAATTGAAGTCGGAGCGATAAAAGGAGTGCGGTTAAGTAAACCCACTAAACGGATAATTTCTACTTCCGCTCCCGCTTCTTGCATACATTCATTTTTAGCGGTTTGAGAAGGAGAATCATATAAATCACACCATCCTCCCGGAAGAGAATAGGTATGACTCACCGCTTCTCTAACAAGTAATACTTTAGTTTTATCTTCATTAAAAATAACCGTTCTAGCGGAAATATTAGGAGTCGGATAAACATGCTTTTCAAAATAATTAGGTCGATCAAATTTAACGGAAGTAAAATCTTCTAAGAATTGCTTAGATAATTCATTGATTTCATTATAATTTGTTAAAGCATATGGATCTTTTGAATATACTAAACCAATTTTAGCGATAGCTTGTATTTTTAAAATATAATCATAAATTTCTTTGCTATCCATATCATTAATCTTCTTCGTTAACCCCATCCATATAATTTTCAAAAACACGCAAGAAATTATCTTGTGAAACTGATTCTAAAGTGCCATTAACTGCGAAAGAAATACGGCCTGTTTCTTCTGAAACTACTACCGTAATAGCATCGCATATTTCAGAAATCCCGATAGCAGCACGGTGTCTAGAACCATATTTTCCAGCGAATGGTTTAGTGGTTGGAGTAAAGAAAACACTAGCGGCGATAATCTCATTACCATGAATGATAACCGCTCCATCGTGAAGTCTCGTTCCTGGATAAAAAATGGTAGTTAGTAATTCCGCAGAAACTGGTGCATTAACCGGAACACCATTCTTGATAATATCTTTTAATGAAGTATTTTTTTCAAAAGTAATAAGAGCACCAATTTTAGATTTAGAAAGAGAAATAACAGCGGTTTCAATTATTTTGTATAATTCCTTGCGATCATATATCTTTTCCACTCCAAAATGAGCCACTTTAGCGGATAATCTTTTGAATGGATTTGCTAAAAATAAGCGCAAATCCCCAAGATTTGTAAATAAGCAGACAGTTAAACCCACAGTCGTTAAGCAACAAATAACAGTAGTGACAATAGGTAAATCAAATAAGTAAGAAAGGTTAACTAAAACATAGGAAGTAGATAAGAAAATAAAAGCCGTTTTTCTTTTGACGATTTTGAAAAACATAAAATATAAAAAGCCATATACCAAAGCAATGATGACAAAAGTTAAAATCATATTGACTAAGCCAACACTATTATCTTCCCATATAAATCTCATGACGTTACCTCCTAATTAAAGCAAAAATAGTTGTTTTGCACTATTAAATATTAGCAATGTGAAATCGATTTTTCAATAATGCATACGCGCGAAAACTAAAAAATAAACAAAAATAAAAAGTTATTCGTCCTTCATCATCGTTTCAACAAATTGATTAAAAGGTAAATACGTATCAACTTTTTCATCTAAGAAGCAAGTAATAAGGTTATATTCTTTTTCATCTATTTCACCATCGCCATACGTTGTAATGATGCATAGAGCAAAAATAAAATCTTCATAAATCGTTTCATTATTATCTTTAGAATATTCATCGATGATATGCCTTAAATTAACTAAAATACCAATCGATTCATTGATCGATTTTTCAATTATTGGGCGAGTTAATAAAGTTTCCATCTCATTTTTAGAAATAGGTTTAACTTCCAATAAATCAGTCAATTTTAAATAAATATTATATTCATCATCGCTTATAACTTTATCAGCACCAATAAGAACGATTAATATCACTTGAAGAAGGTGATTAGGCATATCAGAGCCACCATTGATGGAACAAAGCAAATTATATAATGAAGACATATTCCTTATTGGAAAAGAAAATTCAATTTCATTGTGTCTATCTCTAACAATATAAAAAAGCTCAGTTAAATTGATGGGAAGATATTGTTTTACTTTTTCCATAGTTTAGTTATCTCCAATAAACGCAATTGCGGGTTTTTCTTTTGCGTCACTCTTTTTAAATTTAGGGGAATGAATAGAATAATAAGATGATAAATAATCAAGGCCAAAATCCGACAATTTTAAATAAAATGTTTGATTAACAGTATCGAATATTTCTTCTAAATAATGGCTATTTTTAAGTCTTGCACACATTAATGCAATCTTTTTAGCAGAGTAAGAAGTTAATGTTTGATAGGTTGGACAATATCGAAATGTAAAATAAATATCTTCAACTGATCCTAATAAAATTTTATAAACTCCATACGCTTGAGGATAATAGCCCAAATCATTTAAAAATTTGACAGTTACTAATATTTTTATATGTGAGAATTGCAGTTCGTCATTTTTATTGCTTTTTGCCATAATCGTTCACTCAATAACTTTATCACAATACTTTATTGAGTTAAAAAAAATATTTAGGGTAAAATATAAAAGGAAATTATCCCAATAGGAGAACTTAGATATGTCAACACTTCATATAAATGCCAAGAAAGGCGATTTTGCAAACATCGTTTTAATGCCAGGCGATCCTTTAAGAGCAAAATGGATTGCGGAAACTTACCTTCATAATGTTAAAGAAGTGACTAACGTCAGAAGCATGCTTGGCTTTACCGGTTATACCAAAAACGGAAAAAGAATCTCTGTCATGGCTTCAGGTATGGGTCAACCCTCCATCGGTATTTATTCTCATGAATTATTTACCGGTTATGACGTCGAAGCCATTATTAGAGTAGGGACATGCGGTTCATATCAAGAAGATATCGATTTATTCGATGTTTTAGTATGTACTGGCGCTTGTACAGATAGCAACTGGATGAGTCAATATGATTTAGGTGGGACATTCTCAGCGATTGCCGATTTTAGCCTAGCGGAATCAGCTATTAACGCTGCTCGAAAAGCCAATATTAAATGGCACGCTGGTAACATCTTATCCGCGGATATATTCTACGATTACAATCCTGATACTTGGAAGAAATGGGCAAAGCTAGGAGTAATGGGCGTAGAAATGGAATCATATGCCCTATACGCTAACGCCGCAGCTTTACATAAAAAAGCTTTATGCATGTTAACGGTGACTGATAATTTTACAAAAAGCGAACAAAAAGCGACACCAGAACAACGAGCATATGGCTTAGGAAAAATGATAGAACTCGCTATTGAGGTTGCAGAAAAATACGCTAAAGAAAGCGAATAAAGATGAGGCTAGTCCTCATTTTTTTATCATTAAATATAATTAGATAAATCTTCAGGATCGGCAATCTTATCAAAAGATGGATCTAAAAAATTAACGATGAAACGATATTCAACCTCATGTATTTCATTATCTGAAAATCGAGCAAAACAAAATAAGCCAAAAATAAAATCGTAATATAAATAGGTGTCAGCGGTTAAAAATCTTGGTTTTCTAAATGAATCGATATCGTAATCAATATTTTCAATCAAATCACTATTTTTTACCTTATCTTTTATTTCATCTATTGAAAGAGGCTTACCGCCAAGAGTCGTTACTAATTTATTGATAAAATTGATATCTAATTCATGTATCTCATTATCTGAAATAGCAATAAAGAGCAAAATATTGATTAAGGAATTGATAAATCGGTTCGCTTTAGCGTTAATAATATCTTTTTTACTAGCGTTAACTAGGGCATTAAAATATGGCGCAATGCCGTTTACGATATTTTCTTCAACGCGTTCAGAAGGAAGAGAAAATACATATCGAAGCAATAGACCAGAATCAATCTTTCTCATCTTTAAATTTTCCTTACACTATTGCCAATAACAAGCGTAGCGTCAACCTTTATCAATTTCACTTTTTCATCTTTATTTTTAATCAAAAGAATCAACTCTTGCGCTAATTTTGATCCAATTTCATTAATATTTTGTCTCATCGAAGTGATTTGAATAGGCAGCAAATCGCCAATCGAAATACCATCAAATCCAGTAATAGAAATATCTTCTGGAACTCTTTTTCCTAGGGAATTAATTTCTTTTAAACCAGCATAAGCGGATAAGTCATCCGAATACATAATCGCAGTAACTTCTTGATGATTATTTAAGATATCAATTGTCTCTTTTTTCACACCTTCATAATCAAAATATTGAACATATCTAATTGTGAAATCCTTTATGGGGAGATGAGCTTGATTCATCGCACTTTTAAATCCTTGAACACGAATATTAGTAACCGCACTATTTTCTTCACCAGCAATGAAGACAATGTTTTTATGACCAAGAGAAATGAGATGATTAGTTAATTCAAACATCGCTTTTTCATTATTAGTTTGAATAGAAGTAATCTTATCATCATAATAGTCAAAACCGACACACGGAATATCGCTATTAATTACTTCTTGAACACCTTTATCTCTTAATGCGCCGAACAATAAAACTCCTGATACCGATCGAGAAGAACAATTTAGTAAGAACGAGCCCTTTTTCCCATGAATTAATTTATCAATAAAAAGTAAGTCATAACCTGCTTTATTCATCTCTAATTGAAAGCTCGATAATATCGAAGAAAACATTGGGTGAGTAAAAGGAGATTCACCATCTTTTAAGAAGCCTAAAATTCCAACATTAGAAGAAGAACCACGCGATAATCCCGCGGCTGCGGCATTAGGAACATACCCCATTCTTTCAATGACTTCTTTGATTCTTTTTTTAGTAGATTCAGGAATAGTTGGGTAATTATTAATAGCTTTAGAAACGGTCGAAGTAGAAACCTTACATTCACGTGCGATATCTCTAATTGTTATCATAATTGCCCTCCTAGGAAAATTGTTTCCTAAAAATGATAGAACATATTTTATCTAAAATAAAGAGACTACATTTTCTAAAATTCTGCTTAATTAATAAAAAGGCTCATATAATTACAAGCCTAATCATCTATTGGCGCGCTTGACAAGACTCGAACTCGTAACCTCCAGATTCGAAGTCTGGCATTCTATCCAGTTGAATTACAAGCGCGTGACAATATTATATATTATTTGTCATAAAAGCATTATCTTTTCTTTAATTCTTTATCATGATCAATTTTTCGATAAAGGATTAATAATGAATTGATAACTAATAATACTGTTACTCCAGTATCTCCTAATACTGCGACATACATTGGAACATTGACCTTCGCGGCCACTAATGCCATAATCCCAATCTTAATAAATAGAGCAAAGATGATATTAAAGATAGATACATTACGAGCAATTTTAGCTATTTTTAAAGCATCAAACACCTTCGCTGGATCATCATTCATAATGACGACATCCGCATTTTCAACCGCCATATCGCTACCAATTCCACCCATTGCAATACCGACATCACTTAAAGAAATGCAAGGTGTGTCGTTAATCCCGTCACCAATATAAGCTGTTGTACCTTTATTATCCTTCATTTCTAATTCTAGATATGATTCTTTTTCTTCAGGTAATAAATTAGCATGCCATCTATCAATCCCTAATTTAGTGCACACATCTTTAGCATTAATTTCATCATCGCCAGTAAGCAAAATGATTTCAACTTTATTCTTATGAAGCAGATCCACCATCGGTTGAGCATCTTCTTTAATGGTATCGCTTAAAATAATATAACCAAGATATTTTCCGTTAACCGCACAGTGAACATCACAACCGATTTCGTGAGGAGTTAGACATTCTATATCGTATTTAGCTAATAGCTTTTTTGAGCCCACTAAGATTTTTTTATTATGATAAGTTGTTTCAACGCCAAACCCTGCAATTTCGGTATAATCTTTTTGTTCTGCAGCCAATTTGCGCAAATCTTTTTCATGACAAATCGCTCTTCCAATCGGGTGAGTGGATAAACATTCTCCGCAATATATGGCTTCCATCAACTCTTCTTCTTTGCAGTCAATAGGATGAATATATTGAATAGAAAACGAACCATGCGTAATCGTTCCAGTTTTATCTGTCACTAGTTTTTTTAACTTAACTAATTCATCTAAATAATTAGTGCCTTTAATAACAATACCTCTTTTACTTCCTAAACCAATCGCGGAAAAATAAGCAAGTGGAACAGATATCACAATAGCACAAGGACAAGAGACCACTAAGAATTCTAAACCTTGATAAACATAGTTTTCCCAATCTTTACTTATTAACCCACCTATCACGATATATAAGAAAGAGATTAAGACAACAGTGGGCGTATACCAACGGGCAAATTTGGTGATGAATTTATCGGCTTTCGATTTCTTTTCACCACTATTAGAGATGAGCTCGATAATTTTAGCAACCTTAGAATCTTTATATTCTTTATTTACTTTAACCGTAATGCTCCCAGTTTTAACTAAACAGCCGGAATATACTTCATCATCTATACTCGCTTTTTTGGGAGTGAATTCCCCAGTTAAAGAAGAAGTATCAATACCAGCTTCCCCGTCCACAACGACTCCATCAACTGGAATTCTTTCTCCGACTTTAATAATGATCAAATCGCCAACTTTTAATTCGTCTGGTCGAACAACTTTAACTTCATTATTTTCAATTAATGATGCAGTTTCTATTCTGATATCCACAGCTGACATAATCGCAGCTTTACTTTTATTCGTGGCAATGCCTTCAATGGCACTTCCAATTTGAAATAAAGTA
The DNA here is from genome assembly GCA_963612735.1 of Gemmiger formicilis. GTDB lineage: Bacteria > Bacillota_I > Bacilli_A > RFN20 > CAG-826 > CAVDWX01. The sequence continues at coordinate 25,145 of CAVDWX010000019.1, forward strand.
ACCACTAAGATGCATTCTACAAAGCTTCCTTTTTGCATCGATTCAAGAACAAATGCACCCGTTACTGCAATAATGATTAACAAGAATTCGTCAATTGGATTTTCTAAATGAATAATATGATTAATAACTTTATAAATAATGTCGTAAGAAATAATAATTAAGGCGACAAGAGCCACTATAAATCTGACCCAAAAGAAATTATCTCCCCTAAAAGCGGTGACATTTAAAATCAAAGCGATGACTGAAAAGATGATTCTTCCGATAAGAATATATAGTTCTTTTGTTAATATTTTATTAGTCTTATGAACCCCGCCAGCGGATTCATTTATTTCAATAGGATCAGTTTCCACTTCTTTAATGAGACCTAAGATTTCAGGAATACTCATTTCTTTGTCTTTAAATGTGATATAAAGACGATTGCCTGAAAAATCAATACGAGCGTAATTGATATTTTTATTTCTGTTTAAATGTGCTTCGACCTTCGCAGCGCAATTTGCACAATCAAATCCAGTGATATTATAAGCTTTCTGAATCATGACCTTTTTCCTCCATTACGTGTTCATAAACAACGTGCAATAAAACCTTGATATGTCCATCCGCTAAAGAATAATAGACGCGTTTTCCTTCTTTTCTAGCAAAGACTAATTTATTGTTTTTTAAAACTTTTAGTTGATGTGAAATTAATGATTGAGAGCCACATACTATTTCCACTATTTCATTAACGCATCTTTCTACCATGCAATTATAATTACACAATTCGCCGTGATCTTTTTTAATATGTTCACATTCATTATCATCAAGTAATGAAATCAAAATTTTTAATCTAGTGAAATCGCTTGTCACATTGAGTAAAGTTTCCATTTCATCTATCGTTTTATCTGATATTTTTAAATAATCCATATTCTTCTCCTTAACGCAAATATTATATGAATGGTTGTTCATATATGTCAAATAAAATGTTTCCTTATCTTCATAAGTGGCAATTTAGAGTTGAAATTTATGGATGATATAAATATAATCTTTGCATTCTTTAAATTACTATGTGTACGCATATTAATAAAAAAGAAGGAAAGGGAGTTCAAATTATGAACAAAAAAAGTTTATTTGTTACCTTATTAACAGCCGGACTTTTAATAACATCCTGTGGAACAAAAGTAAGTTTATCAACTCAAAGTAGTTCTAGTTTATCTAGTGGTAGCTCTAGCTCATCTAATAGTAATATTGATGTTGAAAGTTCGTGGTCACCTGAAGAAGAAGAATTGCTTGAAAAATATTGTGGTGAAGTAATTCCTTATCCAGAAGGATTTCTTTTTGGTGAGGTAACAGTCGAAGAAGTCGTTGAATACGATGATTATTATGATGAATATTATCATCTTGAAATTAGCGATGAAGGAACTAATTTTACACTTGAAGAATATTACATTATGCTCGAAGAAGCCGAATGGAATACTATCAAAACCTATAGTGGTAATATAGTACAAACCGATACATCAGGCACTGATTTTGTTGAATTAACCAAAGCTGGCGAAGAAAACGGATTCGAAATCTTATATTTATTCCAAGATGCGTATAAAGACAACGAAGGAAATACCGTTAGTTCCGCAAATATTATTAGATGCTACAACGATTTATATTCTAAGCCCACAAGTGCAACATCTTGGAAAGAAGACGAAGTAGATACTATTAAATATATCACCACGACCGCGCTACCATTTATTAAGGTAGGTGGAATTTATCAATTAGGCTGTGCTAGCAGCGATATTTTAGTTATTAGAGATAATTATGTCGAAGATTTAACTAGTGATTACGCTAATTTATTAAAGAACGATGGTTTCGTTTTAGATACTGATTATTCTAAAAAATATGATCAATTTATTTTAGTTAAACAGTTAAATGACGGATCATATTTATTAGCTCGACTTTATTATTTTGCGGGTAACGTTTTCTACATTACTTATATACCTAATGAAAAAGAACATAAATCATGGCCAAGTGATATCGTCGAAGAGATTAAAAAAGCTACCGGTGTAACCGTTCCAACTTTTGAAGTAGCTGAAAATGGTACATATATCACTTATAAAAAGAACGATACTTATCACATTTATACAACCGATTTATCAGACGATTTTGATTACGATGAATATAACGGGAATCAGCTTCAAATTCTAGATTTAAATTGGGAAGAAACAATTTCCTTCAAATGCTATTACTTAGTGGATGATTATTATAATGCCATTGGTTTTGGAGTTGGAATTACCGTTACAACTCCAACGTCAACATTTACCGCTTCTTGGCCAAAAGATGTCATTGATGATGTGATTAAAAATACATTAGATATAAATGATGTCACCTTACTAGACTTTGAAGGATTTACTCTTCCAAAAGAAGGCAAAAATGTCAAATATGAAATCTATGGACAAGAGGTCTATCAAACAGCATATGAGTATTATTATGATGATATCAAAGAATATCCATTCTTATACGATTTAGCAGATGACGCTAGCGATGAAGAAATCAAAGCCTTAGCGGATTCCTTAGCCAAAAAGGAAATGGGCATTAAAGTTTCAGTCTATGATGTTGACGCTAAAGCATATGAAACTTATGAAGCCATCTTCGAAAATGGATGCTGGTATAAATCTTATGATGAATACGGATATACCTATTTTGAAGATCCAACTGGCACATTAGCAATTACTTTAACTTCCGCTTCTGATCCTTCTCATAATGATGAAGGACTCACAACTTTCTTTATTCACTATGGCAGTGGAGAAGAACATACTCCTGAATTATCATTCAATAATGAAGAAGTTGAAATGGTAGCGGGTCAATCTACGGACTTCTATTACAGTAAATCTATGCTTCCTTATGATGTTACTTTTAGTGCTGATAATGATAAAGTGACATTAACTGAAAAAGATGAATATGTCGAAGTCAAACTCGATGAAAGCGTTGAAGTAGGAACTAGTATTGTTATTACTGCAACTATAACTGATAAAGACGGTAAAACTTATACTGCAACTAGTACTATTACTGTTGTTGACGCCATTTATTACACTCCAACTACCGCGATTGATGCTGTTAATGAACTAATCAAAGCTAAAGGTTATGAACCAACTCTAACTTATGCTACTAAGGATGAAGATGGTAAATTCCTAAACCTAGATACCATTGAATTAAATCTTGGAAAAGACGTGAGTGCTGATGAAATTAAAAATTTAGTCACTTCTTCATTCACCATAGAAGGCTTCACCCCACTTGTGGAGGAAGATGATGAAGATGACTGGGATGATGATTATTGGGATGATGATTTTAACGCTAATGAATTAATTTTAAATAATTTAGTAAGCGTAAAGAGTGTTAGACACAGTGAGACTGATGAAGAAACTAGCGAAACAACACTTAATTGGAAAGCTGAATCTTTGCCTTATAACGGCGAAGAAATCGAAAGTGAATTCATTATGTATGTCTTAAGCAATGAATTCTGCATGGTCGATGTTGAATATCATGTCTTCACTTATCAAGGAGACGTCATTCTTCTTATCTACACTTACTAATCTATAAAATTAATAAAAGATGAGGGGCTAATGGAGCTCCTCGTTTTTTTATGCGATATTCGTGTCGCGCTTAATTATCGTATTTTTAGCATCGAGAAGTCTCTCTTGATTAGATAAGATATAGGTATCCCCTTTAGTGCGCGTAATAGCGGTATAAACAATTTGTCGATTTAAAAGAGGATGACCCTTTTTAGTGGGTAATATCACTAAGATATTTTTATAGTCTGAACCTTGTGATTTATGAATGGTAATAGCGTAGGCATTAGAAAAATCAGACGAAGAGATGAGATAAAGCGGATAAAACATATATCCCCCTAATTTAAATATTTTCCCGTCAATCTTTTGATTATTTTTAATGAGAATAGAATCCTTCTCAATCATTAAATAAAGAGTTTTATCATCTTTAAAGGTGACAAGGATCCCTGAATCTCCATTAGCTAAATCTAATAATTTATTGTTTTGATTAATAATAATTAATTCACCTGGATAAAAGCCTTGTTTAGAAGTAGCCTTATCTTTATTAATAAATGTTGCTTTTATATATGCGTTAATATTTTTAGTTCCTCTAACACCTTCATTTTCCGCGCATAATATGGAAGCGTTTTTAACACTTTTTTCGAATAATTTTTTTAAATACGACATATCATCAAAGGGAATATCACTAGCCATATCTTGCAAGTCTTCAAAATAAGCACTACTAAAATTAAAGACCGCTTTTTGAATAATGTCTTTCTCTTTATAATTGCTTCCACTTATCGGATTAGCAAAATAATAAACAGGATTGGTGATATTATTTTTATTTTCTTCAATGGTCAAAAATTCATTTTTCCAATCTAGTTGAGGAAGAGCGACATTTTCATCGTTAATAGCGTTAGCTAATGTATATATAGGACTGCCAATTTTAAATCTAACCGCTTCCCCAAGTCGACAAATATTATCGTTATCTAATAGTGATTTTTTAACGATAAGTTCACCAAAAACCGCGCCTACATCCACTGAAGGAAGTTGATTTTTATCTCCCATAATATAAACGCGTGAATCATCAGGTATGGCCACTAATAAGGAGGCGAATAAACATATATCAATCATACTTGCTTCATCGATAATATAGATGGAATTCTTTTTAAGCTGAAAAGTAGCATTATGCTTAAAAGCATGGGTATTAGAATCAATCCCTAAAAGAGAATGAATGGTGTATCTATTTAAATTAGCGATTCTTTCCATAATATCAAAATGCTCATCTTTAAAAGAAGCAGTTAAACGTTCAAGTCCACCTTTAATGCTATCTTTCATCCGGCTTGCCGCTTTCCCAGAGGGTGCAATAAGATAAATTTCTTCATAATCGTTTTTATTCAATAATAACGCTAATAAAAGAAACAAGATCGATGTCGTCTTACCAGTTCCAGGTCCTCCAGTAATGACTAGATTCTTATTCAAACCCTTATTTAAAACATTAGCTTGACCTTCGGTTAAATAAAATCCATCGCTAATATTAGTGTAATCAAAAGGAGGATTAGAAAAATAAGGTTTAAATAAACGATTTATAGCTTCTAATAACAATTTCCGAGCCACATTATTTTTTAGAAGATAAATCCAATCATCTTCAATGATAAATAATTTATTCTCATTAATAACACTGCTTAAATCATCATCTTTTAATTTATGTAGTGAAGAAGAAATAACATCATGAGATTTTGTAATAATATAGTCATAAAGCTCGTTATCTAATATACCGATATCTTCTAATAATATTTTATTACCATTTAATTTATTGTCCCATTTAGACAATAATTTATCTTTATTTAATGACATTGCAATATTGCCATCATCCGTTAAAGAAAAAAGAAGAGAAAATAAAATAAGATAATCATCTTTATCAAGAGAATCATCTAATTCATCGTTTATTAAATTAATAACTTCTTTCCATATCGGAGTAAGGAGTCGATTATTTATAAGTGCATCAACAAATTTAACGTATTCCATATCTTATTCCTTCGATTTATTTAAAATGTTTAAAAATTCTTTTTCTAAATCAAGCCAAGAGTTCCAAGTTTGAACATAGACCCCATTAGTGCTCCCCTTATTACACCCTCTAACAAAAACATAATATATACCACCAAAATGATGATTAAATATCTCGTCTTCACTCGTCTTATAATATTGTTTTAACCATTTGATAAGGCAGTACGAATATAAAACTCTTTGAATCGCATAAGCTTTATCAACATGTTTTTTTAATTCATTAAAATCGCTATAGGAAACGAAATCTTCGCTTAATGTATCTGACTTCCAATCGAGGATACTATAGACATCTCCGCGCTTAAAAAGTAAATCGATAAAACCATTTAAATAATTCTTTAAAATTTCATTAGGATAATTAAAATTAAATTCAATTTCCGCTTTTTTATCTATGATAGGAATATCTTTTAAATAAAATTCATCATTTAATTGTTCGCTTCCCTTAACGACAGGTAAAGAGGCATTTAAGACATTATCGATAATATTTAAAGTATAATTCATCCATTCATCGTTATTAGAAATATCAAAGCCGTTATATTTAAATCTTTCGATAATGAGCTTATCTAAATGAGACTTATAAGAAGTAAAATCTAACTTTTCAAATATTTCATGAATCGAATTACCTAAGCTACTGCCCTTAGGATAATGAGGAGGTATTTCAATCGGTAATAAAGAAGGATCATATTTATAAATAATCGACTTCGCTGATAAATCGATATTATTCATTATTTCATCTTCGCTTCCTTCTTTATCGATATTTATAACATCATCGAGAATCTCTATTTCATCTTCATGAGCGTGAGTTAAGGAAGAATAAGAATGTTTATAAGAAGTGCGTTCCTTTTTTATATTTATCAAGATGGATAAATTATTAATTTGAGTTTCAGGGTCTTCATTACTAACACCAGCTTTTTCTTCCGAGAGAATGAGATTAACTTTAAACTTGATTATATCAAGAGAAATTTTATTAAAAGGCTTTAATAGATAATAAGGTAACGCCATTCCATCAACTTCATAAGTCTTATCTTTGCAGCTTTCAATAAAATTCTCCATAGCCTCATTAATAGCGGGCAAACCCTGTCTTTCATTTAATTCATAACGCGGAGCAATCAATAAATATTCACTGCGCGTATAAGCGACATAAAATAGTCTAAAGAATTCATCATTTTGTTCTTTTTTATAGGCATCAGAAGTCGTTAATGAAATGATAGGATTATTTACCCCATTTTGATTAAGTTCATGAGACTTATAACAATTATTACTAGGAGTATTTATCCCCTTAAGTCCCCCTAAAGAGATAACTACCGGAAATTGTAAACCTTTTGAAGCGTGCATGGTCATAATGCTGACGCAGTTAAATTCAGTGGCTTTAGCGATGATGGAGGCACCATCTTCTTCAAGTTCATCATTATTATTTCTCACTGCTTGAAGATGTTTGATTAGATCCGCTAAAGAGTGATTTAAAGAGAGAAAATCTATGCAATACGAGGCAATTTGCTTTAAAATCGCTAAAGATTGCATATCGCTAAGAGATGACATTCTTGTTTCTAAATTAGTGTCAACAATAATGCTATCAAATAAATCTTGCCATAATTTTTGTTTTGCTAATATTTTCCAATTATTAAATAAATACACATATTCATTATCATCTGAATCATATTTCTCTAAACTTAATTCTCGAAGAGAGAGCTTAAAGAATTTGCTAAACAATGCCTTTTTAAAATAACCTCTATTTTTACCAGTAAAGTCATCGACTTCAATGGCTTCTAATAAGACAATCCAACTAGCGCATTCAATGCTATTAAATAATGTCGCATCTTTATATTTAAGAGTGGGTATACCAGCATTTATAAGCGCATTTTGTAGGTATGGTACCTCGCTTCTTTTTCTTGCTAAAATAACAAAATCTGAAAATTTAACATCTCGATAAGTTAATTTGCCGTCCTTCTCGCATTCTGATATCTGTAAATTAGTGTGCCCATCTTCACCTTTACTAGTGCATTCAATGATTTGATTAAGTGCAAAATAAGCATTATCAAAAGCACTCAATTTGGCATCGCTAAGCCATAAAGAAGGTGCATAATTACCTTTAAATTTAAAACGTCTTTCTTTGTTATCGATATCTAAAGTGCAATAAGTAGATGGTTCAAAGTCAGTTTCAAAACTATAATGTTTAAATAATTCATTACCAAATTCCACTACTCCAGGTGCGGAACGATAATTTTTCGCTAAGCGACATTTTCGCCCATTTTTAGAAATGAGTTCCACGGCTTTTTGATAAACCGTTACATCAGCGCCTTGGAATGAATAAATGGATTGTTTGGGGTCCCCAACAACAATAATATTATGTTCTTTTGAAATGAAAACAGTTTTAAAGATATCAAACTGAAGTTGATTGGTATCTTGGAATTCATCGATAATAGCGTAACGATATTTATTTTGTAAACATTTAAGAAGCTCGCTATCATCTTGAACCACTAATTCTCTAACACTTCGAATCATATCGTTAAATGTTTGAAGGCGATTCTTTACTTTATAAAGTTGGAACGATTTATAGAAATCGTCTAGATATTTATCGACAAGATAAGTTTCAACATCTAAATCATTAATTGTTTTTTTAATACCAAAAAGTAATTTAAATGAATTTTGCTCTCTTTCATCATATCTTTTGTTAATTATTTTGAAATTTCTTTCGTTCCTCGTGTCGACAAGAAAATCAGAAAATCTATTGAATAAATCAATAAAAGCATCAGCTTCAGGTTTTCCACAATTCTTCAAAACGAGATATGCTTCATATTCATCTCCACCATACTCTTTTAAAGTTTGTTCACCATCAGTGGAAAAATATAATTTGAAAATAAGATTTTCTAATCGATTTGTTTGATACTGTGGACGATATTTAACAATGCTATCATCATGAGAATAATTAGAATTTAAAAAATATTGATTGGTTACATTGATAAATTTAGCAATCAAACTATCTTCGTTAACTTCTTTATTTAAAGATAATAAGAAAGTGATATCTTTAAGGATAGCCCCTTGACGAATATATTGTTTAGCAAAATAATTTATGGAAGTAGGATCCGCGAGTTGAAGTTTACAAGCGCTTCCCGTAGAAAAAGTAAATTCATTTAAAGTATTTTGACAAAATGAATGGATAGTTCCAATATTCGCATTATCGATATCGCAGTTTACTTTGCCAGATAAATGCTCCTTAATGCTCTCATTATTCAATTCTTTAAGAGGCGAAGTTAACGCTTCTCGAATTCGATCTTTTAGTTCACCCGCCGCTTTTTCAGTATAAGTAACAATCAAAATTTCATCTAATCCAATCTCATATTGATAAATCAATTTCTTGACAATTTGGGTAATGTTAAAAGTCTTTCCAGTTCCTGCGGATGCCTCTATTGCGTAATTAACATTGCATTCGAAATCATTTAGATTAAAGATAGGAGTGGTCATATTATTTTTCATTTTTATCTTCCTCCTTCTCTATTATTATTTCTTCTAAGAACAAGACATTTTTAATAACTTTATTTAAAGCATTGACATAAGAACTTTTATCAAAAGATTCAAGCACATAACCAAGATCAGAATAAGGGTCAAACATTTCTTTATGTTTAAAATGCATCCATGGTCCATGTTCATCATTAACTTTTTTAACCAAGTTATCTAATGTTTCAATGTTATTTTGAATCGAATCGAGAGGAAGAAATTTATTATTAGAAAAATCCCCCATCAAATCATGAATATTGTTTAATAATTCATTAGCAAAAAATGGGGTAACATCAAATTCAACAGTATGGTCTTTATCTTTAAGCAATATAACGTGATAAACTTCCACACTATTGATAGTGCAAATGTCCATTAAAGAAGTTATATATAGATTTAAATAATCTGACACTGAGATTGTCTTACCTCTTTTTATCTCTTTTAATTCAATATAAGTCCTATTAAATCCATCTTCACTTAAAAGCGTAAAACTAGAAGAAGTAAGCATCCATTCCTTATTATCTTTATCGATTAATTTAATGCTTTTAGGTTCGAGCAAAATATAATTTTCCCCAGTTATTAGCTTTATTTCTTTTACACGAGCTTCACTTCTATTAACAATTCCATCATAAATAAATTTTTCGTATTCTTCGTTAATGGTTTGAAGAGCGTTGTTATATTTAAGTATTTCAAAAGTCGTTTGATAATTAAAACTATTTTTTAAAATTTCAAAAATGACTGAAGTAATGACTTTGCTTGCCGCTAAAGGTTCGAGAGTAAATGGCTCCCATTCCTTTTTAGTATTTTCTATAGTTTCATCTTCATTATTAAATAGACGAGACGCTTTAAAAGAAAGAGGCTCTTTTAAATAATTCGCCAGTTGGGAAACAGTAACTGATTCAAAAAAGATGAAAGAATTGTCATCATTATTCTTATTAGAAATATCACCCGGTTTTAAATCCAATAGATTGTAATAATATTTCTTATCGGAAAATTCTTTTCTAGTGAATAATTGTTCATAAGGGCGGGTCTCATCAAGTGGAATTTTAATATAGTCTTTAAAAGATTGATATTTCCCTTTGTGTTTATTAAGTTCATCAATCAGTGGAGAAAGATAATAATCTTCATCGCTTTGAAGGTCTTTATTTACATATGAAAAATAGACGCTATCAGCATTTTGATATAAGAGTTTAAGAGCCACTTCTTCATCATTATTTAAAAT
>CAVDWX010000020.1:0-7360 GCA_963612735.1 Gemmiger formicilis
AGTTTCAAAAATTGAAAATTCTCGATTTTCGACCCCATAAAAATTGGGAGCTTAAATGATTAATAAAAATACCTCTATAATAATGTTGTTACGACATACTATAAGAGGTATTTTTATCATGACTGACACAATTATTTTAACATCTATTGGAATAAATATCGCTGAATATTTAGATAATTATGAAGTTCTTGATAGATCCTGCTCTATTATTTCCATAAAAGTAAAACATAAGATGGAGAGCCTGATTCACGAATAATCAAAGCAAATATATAAACCGTCAAGAGGATGTAATTTATTTTTTTATAAGTTTTGTCTTTTTAAGAAAAAAAATAGTGTCAATCTAAAACATAGATGAATAGTATATTTTTTTACAATATCGCTTGCACTTAATTAAAATTTTCTCTTAATTTTTACTTTTAAAAATGGCATAATAATAAAGGTAAGAATTTATGTTTCAAATCAATGATAAAGTTATTCACTGCCGGGAAGGATTGTCCGTCATCTCTAATCAAGTAGAGATTAATGGTAAGAAATATTTTTTGGTTTACGCTGTTGGAGGAAATGGTGAATCTATTTATGTTCCATTAGAGACTGCAACTTCAATCATTAGAAGTATTATGACTCCTACTAAAGCTGATGAAGTAGTGGACTTTATGAAAACTGTTAAACCTGAATTTATTACAAATACTAAACAAAGAAGAGATGCTTATAAGCGCCGCTTAGGTAGTGGCAATGTCTTAGATTTAGCTTATTTAGCGAGACAATTGTTTTTATTCCACTATTTAAATGAACATGGAACCTTGGTTAAGTTAGGACCCACCGATATTGAGATGTTAGAATATGCTTCTAAAGTTTTATATGACGAATTTGCTCTTTCTTACAATATAGCAAGAGATGAAATAATGGAGATTATTGAATCTCGTATTGAATCATAATTACTTTTTTAAGATTTTTAATAAATCTTTTGGACAATCAATTAGAGGAACAACGTCCTCTATTTTTATTAGTTGATCTCTATTTCGATATCCATAAGTAACTAGGATTGGTTTTACCTTTGCGTTTTTCGCAGTTTGATAATCGACCTCTGTATCTCCTATATAGATGATCTTTCTCCTCTTCAATTTTAATTTCTTAATGACATAGTTTACCATGTCAGGAGCGGGCTTCTTTTTAAAATTAGGCCCTTCCCCAAGAACATAATCAAATATATTTGGATAAAAAGTGTTGATGATATCTTGAGCGATATCATTGACTTTGTTAGTAACTACTGAAAGACGATAACCTCGCTCTTTTAATTTTATAAGTGTTTCTTTCATATAAGGAAAAGGTTTAGTGTATACGCTATAGTGTGTCATATAATATTGTTTGAACGTTTCAAGACATTTTTGATAATTTGGGTTTGATTCATTGTCTGGAATAGAGCGAGCTATTAATTTAGCAACGCCATTACCGATATCATTGCGAGTTTGTGTCATACTTCTTAAAGGATAATTGTATTGTTTCATCGTATAATTCACTGCTTCATTTAAATCTTTTAAAGTATCGAGTAAAGTTCCATCTAAATCAAAAATGAGAACTGATTTATTTTTTGCTAACAGTTCCACGAATGTTACTTTCTTATCGATGAACATCACGATTTGACCTTCTTTAGATCTTGGATAGTGAAGTAAAGTTATTGGCCACATATGATTGACTATGATATCTTTTTCTATCTTATTTAAGTCAAATTCCTTACATGCATTTTTAAAAGCAATGAGCGGGTGATTTCTTAAATGGTTTTTCTTTTTGTCTTTTTCCATTCGCCAATCATATAGATATAAGTCATGCAGCATACTGCCTCTTATCAAAGAATAATAATCGATATCTAGCTTTTTATTTAGAGCATATTTTAAAGCGTATTCAGTTACTAAACAGGAATGACGATAAGTATTACTAGAGCGATGCTGTTTGACATTAGCCATCTTCAAAAGTAAGGCATTTTTTCTAAATTCCTTGTAAAAGTTATATATTTTATCTATTTCTTCTTTGCTTATAACTCTTTTTTTACTCATGTAGCTTTTTGATAACCTCAATAATGTCTTCTTTGAAAAAGAGGCTTGTATTTAAGTTTAATGCCGTTTCATTTTTATTAATTAAGATTAAATGTTTCCCTTTAAAATAACGAACAAAACCCGCGGCGGGATAAACGACAAGGGAAGTTCCGATGATAATTAAAACATCAGCGTTAGATATCGATTCAAGAGCCTCTTCTATATCAAATTCATTTAATTGCTCTTCGTATAAGACAACTTCCGGTTTTATTAAACCATGACATTTTTTACAGTAAGGAACATTATCAATTTTTAATATTTCTTCTAATGAATATTCTTTCTGACATCTTAGACATTTGTTTTTATGAACAGTGCCATGCAGTTCGATTACTTTTGTTGAACCCGCGAATTGATGAAGGCCATCGATGTTTTGAGTGATAACAGTAACATCATGATCTTTTTCTAAACTAGCAATATAAAGGTGAGCTAAGTTTGGCTTAGCCTTTGGGAATATCATTTTACTTCGATAAAATTTATAAAATAAATCAGGATTATTCATAAAGAAATGATGCGAGATTATTTCTTCTGGCTTATAACCTTGATAGTCTTTATCGTTATATAAACCATTTTCGCTCCTAAAATCTGGAATGCCAGAAGGAACCGAGATACCAGCACCAGTAAAAAAGACTATTTTTGTGTTCTCTTTTATAATTTGTTTCAATTCTTCATAATTATCCATGCCCTTATTGTAATACAAAGCATAATTCTATTCATTATGAAGTCATTTAAAATTTTCATAATAATTTTTAATGTTTAAAGATTTTGAAACTATATCTATAGTTTAGTTAACAAATAAAACATAAAAGTTAGATATTATCGATAAATATTATAATCTTCATGGATGTTAAAGTGATATATAAATAGTTGATAAACGATTTTTTATTAGTATTCCTTTATAAGGAATTTAGACTTTTTTTAATTTTTATATTATTATGTCTTATCGTGGGAAGAGCAAAGTTTGTACTTAGCAATGTAATATTCTGGGCCATCGTGTTCGTCAATTGTGTCATTGTTGAAAATGTTGCTGTTTTGACAAAGGCTCCAAATGTTGGCTTTGATGATGCGTCTTTTATTTTGCTTTTCATTATGATGGGAGTGTTGTTATTCACTTATTATTTTTTAGAGCGCAAATACAATAGAGTCAAGATTGATTGGGTCTTACTTACTTGTCTTATTATTTTATTTTTATCTACTTTGATCATCATTTGGTGGCTACCAAATAAAGAAACATTTGTTAATGAACAAACTAACTATAGCATTACAGTTTTTTATTCCACTCGTGATCGTCTTATTGCGAGCGTGGAGATATTTATTACTTGTGCGGTTATTTATTCCACTTATTTCTTCTTTTTGAAAAATCGTTATTCATCCAAAAAGAATCATATATTTGCCATGTTAATGATGATTTTTTCTCTTGTCGCAGTGGGCATTTCTTTTATTACTGATTTTGATTTTTATGTCAATTTATTTAATCCACATAAAGTTGCTTCGGGAGGTATATCATCTATTTGGCCTACGAAAAATTATTATGGATTAATTCTCTTTACTGGCATCTTATCTTGTTTTGTTCTTTCTTATAATCGAAGAAGAATTATTTATAACATCATTATTCTTTTCTTATTTCTTATGATGATATTTTCGATGTGTTCAACAACGCTCATCATCTCTTGCGTTGCTGTTCCTGCGTATTTTATTGGTGATATTGTAAGAAGTTTTAGATTCAAATTTAAACAAGCCGTTCTTGAAATTTTCTTTTTAGTGGCTTTTATTATAGTCTTTTTTATCTTCTTCTTTGTCGGCACGATGTCAGAGCAACCTAATATCTTTAAGAATATTGGTTCCATCTTTTTAAAAGCGATATTAGAGAAAGATTATGATACTTTTTCTTCTCGTAAGAGTATTTGGAAATTCACCATTGAATTTGTTTCTAAAGATACATTAACTCTTTTATTTGGAAGAGGCGGCCATTACATTGGCCATAAAACTTATGTTGCCTATTTTTTAATGAAAGGTAATGGATATCATTATTTTGAAACATCACACAATGGTTATATACAAATATTTTTATTTCACGGCTTAGTGGGCTTTTCCTTGATGACTTTATTATATTTATATCTATTTTATTCATTAATACGCCTATTATTTAAAAAACAATTTGCCTTTGTTTTTACTTATACCTTATGCGTTATAAGCTTCATGGTATTTTCCATGATGGAATCAATAACCTTTTTAAGAACTAATATGCTTGGGATGGTCATTACTATTTTGTTCTTTCTTCCTCCAATTGGCGCTTATAAACATACTATTAGTTATCGAAGGAAGCTAAATGAAGAAGTAAAAATTAAATATGTCGATCCCAGCATGATGAATAATCACAAATTAACACAAGCTATTTCTTTTGTTATCTTCTCACTTTTATTTACTGTTTCAGGAGCGTTTATTAGCGATATTATTTATACTGATACGTTCTTGTCTCACCTCCTTTTAAATATTATTATCGGATTAGGCTTCTCATTTCTCTTTGTTCCTTATTTAGTCACGTTATGGCATAAAAACACTAATCAAGTGAAATTTGTTTTACGTGTTGTTTTTCATTCGCTGATCTTTATTGGATTAACTATTACAAGCATTGTCCTTCCTTTATTTAATGAATCGCTTTTCGACATGAAATTGTATTTAGCCCCAACCGTGATGGGTGGATATATCCTTATTAACTTCATCTTTTATTTCTTTTATAAAAAAGGAACCATTAAAGATTGGTTTAAAGATACTTTTATCGGTAATATAAAGATTTGTTATTTCACCCTTCCAATTTATGTGATTATTTATGCCGCCACTATTGCTCTATTCAATCACTTCTTTGTGCTTAATTATTGCCATCTTCTCGTTTTAGGCGTATTTGGCTTAGTTTTGTATTACTGTCTTAATTTCATTATCCCATCTCGAAGCATGTGTGAACTGATGGATTATTACAATAATCGAAGTTTCAAACGTTATAAACGACTCGTTATTTCTACTTTCCCATTATAAAAAATCCCCAGGGGACAATGGGGATGTTTTCAAAAGCGTTTTACCGCGCTTGTATTATTTATCTTTAAAATATTATTTTTATTGGTCATTTTATTAATTTATTTTATGGTAATATATTTTTCGTTATGGAAAAGAAAACGCTAGGCATAAAAATTATCTCAACGAACAAGAAAGCGCACTTTAATTATTTCTTAAGTGAATTTTTGGAATGCGGTATTGCTTTAAAAGGAACTGAAATTAAATCATTAAGAAATCATGGATGTTCAATTGTTGATTCCTATATTGTGATAAGGAATAATGAAGCGGAGATAATTAATATGCATATCAATCCCTATGAGAAGGGAAATATCTTTAATCACGATCCACTTCGAACTAGAAAACTACTCCTACATAAGAAAGAAATTCGTTGGTTTAGTGAAAAAACAAAATCAGGTGGATATACCATTATTCCTACACGCGTGTATTTTAAAAAAGGAAAGGTAAAAGTGGAAATTGCCTTAGCTAAAGGTAAGAAGCTTTATGATAAACGTGAAACCATTAAAAAAAGAGATTTAGCACGTGAGATTGAAAGAGGAGATTAAATGACAATCGAAGAACTTTTACTTCCCTACATTAGAAGCGATTATCAAAGATATGATTTCAATAATTTTTTAAATAAAGTTGGTTTTCATTATAAAACTCCTTCTATTCATATCGCGGGCACTAATGGGAAAGGAAGCGTTGCTACTTATATTGCTAATATTTATGTAGCGTCTGGATATAAAGTGGCTTTATTCACATCTCCATTCTTAAAAAAAATCAATGAAATGATACGTATTAATAATATTTGTATTAGCGATGAAGAATTTAATTTTTATTTTCAAAAATATGAAAAATTATTTCATAAATTTAACCTCTCTAAATTTGAAATAGAAACATTTATTGCCTTAAATTATTTTGATGATAAGAAATGCGATATTGCTATTATTGAATGCGGTATGGGCGGGGAAGAAGATGCGACGAACATCTTTACACCTCTACTGAGTATCATTACTTCTATATCGCTAGAGCATACTTCTTATTTAGGTCGTAGTATTTCTGAAATTGCACGTGCAAAATCGGGCATTATTAAGAAAAATGTCCCTGTTTTAATAGGCAATTTAGATGATGAAGCTCTTGATGTTATTAAAGAAGTATCATTTGAAAATAGAAGTAACATCTTTCAAATAGATCATTTTTATGATGTTAAATATGTTGATAATGGTATCATATTTACTTATAAGCCATATCGGGATTTATTCATTCCTTCATTAGCTAATTTTGAAATAGTGGACGCTTCTATTTCTTTAGAAGCTATTAAACTACTTTCTGATAATTTTAAAGTTAATGAAGACAACATTAGAGATGGATTAAACGCTTCCTATATGTTAGCAAGAATGAACATTATTAATACTCACCCTTATGTTATTGTCGATGGGGCTCATAATCCTGAAGCCGTGGAAAAATTAAAAGAAGCATGTGAAGCTCTTCCGTTTAATAAACCAATCCACGTCATATTTTCTTGCTTTAAAGATAAAAATATCGAACGCATGTTAGCGGAATTAAATTTTATTTCTAGCGATATCACTTTAACCACTTTTGATCATGTTCGAGCAAGAACATATGAAGAATATTTCCTCTTTGCAGGAGAATACCCTTTTGTTTCAGATTATCAAAAAGCTATTATTGATAAAATGAATGAATTTAAAGACGATATTATTTTAATTACTGGCTCTTTAGCGTTTGCTTCTTTAGTAGCTAATACTTTTTCTTCTTTCGCCCCTTCATATGAAGATAAACCTCATCAAGACTAATCTATCATTAGTGCAAAAAATATGTCTAGCGGGCTTATTTATGGCGCTAGTAACGATTTTACAAAAAGTCGTAGCTATAAATTACCTCCCACTTATTCCATTTGTGAGAATTTCTTTTGGTGGGACGGCTTTAATTATTTTTTCTTCAATTTTACTTGGACCCTTTTTTGGTCTACTCGTCGGAGCGGGATCTGACATACTTGGCTATCTCATCTTTGATCCTAAAACTTTTGGCTTTTTTCCTCAAATAACTGCGATCTATGCTTTATTAGGCTTTTTTTCTTATTTTGTTTTTAGTTTCATTAAATTAATCCGCATTGACAAAGCGATGAAGATAATTGAATTTTCTTCTTTTATCATCCTATTTTTAATCGTTTCTTTTTATATTATTTTTCATGATGAAATTAC
>CAVDWX010000021.1:0-24553 GCA_963612735.1 Gemmiger formicilis
CTAAGAATATTTGCCTCAATCTTTGTATATGTACCTAACTTATTTACTAGTTATGATATACTCATAATCCCTCGTTTTTTTCATTATACTGATGATTTATAAATCAGTCAAAAGCCTTTCTCCGATACTTAAGTATCGATTTTATTAGCTTTCAAAAAATCAAAAAAAGAACTTTTAATAAATTAAAATTCATCTTCATCTATGATATAGTTTTATCGTTTCGTAAGGAGTACATGTATTATGGCTAAAGTAATGACAATCAATTCAGGAAGTTCATCTCTTAAATTTAAATTATATGAGATGCCAGAAGAAAAAGTAATTTGTTCAGGAATATGTGAACGCATCGGGTTAAGTGACGGAATATTCACTATTAAATACAATGGATTAAAAGACACCACAACACCGGTTTTCCCTGACCATGCTGCCGCGGCAAGATGTGTTGTGGAAGCATTATTAAATAAAGGTATTATCAAATCATTTGATGATATTGAAGCGATTGGGCATCGCGTCGTGCAAGGTGGCAAATATTTCTCTAGTAGTGCCTATTTTGATAAAGACACAGAAGGAAAAATAGAATCTTTAATACCACTTGCCCCACTTCATAATGCCGCTCATTTAACTTGTTTTAGAGCGTTTAAAGAAGTTTTACCAAATTGCCCTAGTGTCGCCGTATTTGATACAGCTTTTCATCAAAGCATGGAAGAAGAAGATTATACCTTCCCAATTCCTTATGAATTAAGTGAAAAATACGATATTAGAAGATACGGTGCACATGGTACTTCTCATCATTATTTAGCATTAGAAGGTGCTAAATTATTGCCCGATATTAAACATCCTCGCATCATATCTTGTCATATCGGAAGTGGAGCCTCTATTACCGCAATAAAAGACGGTAAATGTGTTGCTACCTCAATGGGACTCACTCCACTTGGAGGAATCATGATGGGGACTAGAACTGGCGATATGGATCCAAGCGTTTTTAATTATGTTTGCACTGTCACAGGAAAAAGCGCTGAAGAAGTATATCAATTATTTAATAAAGAATCAGGCTTTAAAGGTGTTTCAGGGATCAGCAATGATTCTCGAGATGTATTAGACGCTTGTGAAAAAGGAGATAGACACGCTATATTGGCCAACAAAATATTTAATCGTCGCATTGCTGATTTCATCGGTCAATATTATGTTAGATTAGGTGGGTGTGATTTAATTATCTTCTCCGCTGGGATTGGCGAAAACGAACCAAGAACTCGAGAGCAAGTCGGTGAATTAATAAAAGATGCTTTAGGCGTACATATCGATCACGATTTAAACTACAATATGGTTAGATGTACGACGAGTAAAATCTCCTCAGCTGATAGCAAAATACCAGTCTACGTTATTCCTACTGATGAAGAAGTGATGATTGCTCGAGATGCCTACAATATGTGCATTAAAAAGGAGCATAATTAATGAATACAGATATTAAAAAAGTTTATAAACTTCATCATAAAACCTATAAAAAAATCATTAAAGCCATTAAGCAATTCGATCATATTGCTATCTTTCGTCATATCATGCCTGATTTTGATGCATTAGGGACACAATTTGGTTTAGCGACTTGGATCAAAGATAATTTTAAAAATAAAGATGTCAAAATCTTAGGAGATAATCACGTCACCTTTACTCCGCGTTTATATCCAGAAACTGATACCGTAAGCGATTCTTGGTTTCATCAACCATTTTTAGCCATTATTGTCGATGTATCTAATGTCTCTCGAATTGCTGATCCAAGATGGGAAAAAGCCACGGAAGTGATTAAATTAGACCATCACCCATTAGTGGAAGATTTTGGTAATTTAGTCATTGTTGATACCACTATGGCAGCGGCATCTGAGCTTGTTGCTAATCTATTAATTAGCTCTCCTAAAAAATATCATTTATCAAAAGAATCAGCTTATTATTTATATAGTGGGATAGTTGGCGATTCAGGACGTTTTCAATATAGTTCGACGTCCGCTCATACATTTGCAATTGCTGAAGAATTATTAAAAAAAGGACTCAACATTTCTAAAATTTATCAAAACATGTATTTAAAGAAAGTCGACGACTTAAAAGTAACCGCTTATGTTTTAAACCACTTTGAAGTGTCTAGTAAGGGCGTAGCGTATTATGTTTTGCCATATAAAATTCAAGCCGAATTAAATATCACTGTTGAAAGAGGAAAAGAAAACGTCAATCTCTTTGCTAATATCGAAGGGATTAACGCTTGGTGTTCTATTAGTGAAGATGTTAAAGATAATTGTTGGAGAGTATCTATTCGCAGTAAAGAAAAGCCTATCAACGGAGTGGCTACAGAGTTTGAAGGAGGAGGGCACCCTCAAGCAAGTGGAGCAAAATTAAATAGCCTTGATGATTTACCTAAGCTCATCAAAGCGCTTGATAACCTATTCTAAAAGAGGCAAACTAATTGCCTTTTTTATTAATGCGCCATCTTTCTTTTTGATAAAGAAAGAAGTTTAAGCTACTATATAAACATGAACTTTGCACCTCTTCGCATTATTTCTGGATATTCATTTCTAAAAAGCGGTTTAACTATCAAAAAGATTATTGAATCAATAAAAATAAATAAATATTACGGTGCCGCACTTACCGATAATGGAAATTTATACGGCATTCCTTCTTTTATTAAAGGGATGGAAGAAATAAATGCTAAATATCTCGTAGGCACCGAGATAATAATTGAAGAATATCATCTATGTCTATATGTCATAAATGAAGATGGATATAAAAATTTGATTAACATCTCCTATTTATATCAAAAAGGAGAATTAACATTAGAATTTTTACAAAATCATTCCTTCGGTTTAGTAGCTATATTAGATACTCACGAAGGACCAATGCTTGAAAAACTAAATGAAAACGATGTCGCCTTACCTAGAAAAATCAATGAATTATCAAAATGTGCCACCTATTTATATTTAGGAATAGAAATCACTTCAAAAAATGATTTTATCAAAGCCGATAAAATAAGAGAATTTGCCACTAAATATACTTATGAAACGATTGCATTTCCAAAGATTAGATATGAGAAAAAAGAAGATGCTATTATTCTTAAAATCGTCGAAGCTATCGATTTAGATGAAAAGATCACTATTAAATCTTTATCTGGACAAGAATATTTTTACACACTCTCAAATTATCAAAAAATATATCTTCCCTCAGAATTAGAAAACACCATTAAAGTTATTGATTTATCGACCTTTTCTTACCATCAAAAGCGAGGTGAGCTCCTCCACTATCCAGTCGATAATGAGGTCGAATATTTAACGAATCTAGTTTACACTTCTTTAAAAAATAAAGGTTTAGAAAACGATAGATATCTTGCTCGAATTAAAAAAGAATTAGATGTTATTATCTCGATGGGGTATTGTTCCTATTTTCTCATCGTTCAAGATTATGTTAATTACGCTAAAAGTCACGATATCCTCGTCGGTCCCGCCCGAGGAAGTGCTGCTTCTTCGCTTGTTGCTTATCTACTAAACATCACTGAGGTAGACCCTTTAAAATATGATTTAATCTTTGAAAGATTTTTAAATAAAGACCGTAAAACAATGCCAGATATCGATATCGACTTCATGGATAATAAGCGAGATGACATGGTCGAATATATGAGGGAAAAATATACTCAAGAAAAAGTTGCTAATATCGTTACTTTTCAAACCATATTATCCAAACAAGCATTAAGAGATGTCGCTCGAATTTATGATATTCCCACTCGTCACGTCGACTTGTTATGTAAAAGATTAACTAATCCAAATTATGATCTAAGAGATTCATACCGTTATCTATCAGCTTTTAAAGAGCTGGTCGATTCTGATAAATATTTCCTTAACATCGTTTCTCTTGCTTCTAAAATTGAGGGCTTACCTAGGCAAAGTGGTCTTCACGCTGCCGGTATAATACTAAATAACAATTCATTAATCTCTTCTTTACCAGTCACGAGTGATTTTTATAATAACCTTATCTCTCAATATGAAATGCATTATTTAGAAGAACAAGGCTTTTTAAAGATGGATTTTCTCGGATTAAGAAACCTCACTATCATCTCAAATATTGTTGATTTAATCAACCAAAATAATCCTAATCTAAATATGGATAAAAAAAATATACCATATGACGAAAAAGAGATATTTTCTCTTATTGCAACCGGTTTAACAATGGGTATATTTCAGCTTGAAAGTACGGGAATGAAAAGAGCAATCCATACCCTTAAACCAACTTGTTTTAATGATATCGTCGCTCTTCTTGCTTTATTTAGACCTGGTCCAATGGATTCAATACCAATCTATGCTAGAAGAAAAGAAGGGAAAGAAAAAATTGATTACCCATCCCCCCAAATAAAAGAAATATTAGAACCGACATATGGAATCATTGTCTATCAAGAACAAATCACTCAAATTGCTCATATCATGGCTAATTTTTCTTTATCGGAAGCCGATTCATTTAGAAGAGGGGTTTCAAAAAAAGATAAAGAGGTCATCGCTTCTTTAAAAAATAAATTCATCAAAGGCGCTACGAATAACGGATATAGTATAAAAGTCGCTCAAGATACATTTGAACACATCTATAAATTTGCTAATTACGGATTTAATAAAGCGCATTCCGTTGGATACGCTATCATCGCTTCTAGAATGGCTTATTTAAAATTACATTATCCATTAGAATTCTACGCTTGCATCTTAGAATCAGTAGCGTCAGGAAGTGATAATAAATTCAATGAATGTATTTCAGAAATGAAAAGACAAAATCTCAACATTCTCCCTCCAGATATCAATAAATCCACTAATAATTTTTTAATCGTTGATAAATCATTATTATATCCTTTGTCTTTAATTAAAGGAGTGAATGTGACATTAATAAAAAATATTCTTCAAGAAAGAAAAATTAATGGTCCGTTTACTGATTTCTTCGATTTTGTCTCGCGATTATTCGCTTATAAAATCAGTGAAGCTCAAATCTTAAAATTAATTAATTCAGGAGCACTAGATGTTTTATTTAACTCTAGAAGTTCAATGCGAGCCAGCACTAAATATGCCCTTAGATATGCTGAATTAGCGTATGATGAAAACGGACAAATGATTTTATCTTCTTCTTTAATCGAAAAACCTGAAATGTTTATTGAACACGATGACCCTTTAGAAAATCTTGATTTAGAATATGATGCAATTGGCATTATGTTATCGAGCAATCCGCTTTCATATAAACATGATTTATTAAGGAAAAATGAAGTAACGCCAATCATTGATATTCATACATTTAAAGAAGTGAAAGTCGCGGGAATTATTAAAACTAAAAAAATAATAAATACTAAAAAGGGAACATCGATGGCGTTTGTCAAAATATTCGATGAAACCGGAGAATTAGAAATCACTATTTTCCCAGAAGTTTATGCGAAAAATATCTCAATATTAGAAAAAAACCAAACCATTATGGTTAAAGGTCATTACGAAAAGAAAAATAATGAAATTAATTTTATTGCTTATGAAATTAGTTTACTAGAAGGGGATTGATATGGAAAAAATAATCATTATTGATGGAAACTCTTTGCTATTTAGAGCTTATCACGCGACAGCATATCCAGGAGTGGAAATAATGCGCTCGCAAGATGGAACTCCCACAAATGCGATTTTTGCTTTTTCGAATATGATTAATAAAATCATTTCATCCTTAAATAAAGGCGATCACATCATGGTTGCTTTTGATACCGGTAAACCCACCTTTAGAAACGAAGCCTTAAAAACATATAAAGCTAATCGCAAGCCGGTTCCTAACGATTTAGTGGAACAATTCCCTTTATCTCGAGACTTTCTAAAAGCTTTTGGCATCTTTCAATTTGAAGAAGAAGGCTTTGAAGGAGATGATATCGCGGGAAGTGTTGCAAAACTCGCTGAATCATCTTCATATGAAGTAATATTATATACATCCGACAGAGATTTTCTACAATTAGTGTCTGATAAAATTACTGTCTGTATCTTAAAAAAAGGACTATCCGACACCTTGATGATGACCCCAACACTAGTAAAAGAAATGTACGGCTTTGAACCAAAACAAATCATCGACTATAAAGGTTTAAGAGGTGATAGCAGTGACAACCTTCCCGGCATTCCCGGAGTGGGTGAAAAAACCGCGGTTAAACTCATCAATGAATATGGTAGTTTTGATAACATTATGGCTCACGCTAACGAGATGAAAGGAAAATTGAAAGAAGAATTAATTAATAATCAAAAATTAGGAACCATCTCAAGAGATTTAGCCATCATTAAAACCGATATCGATTTACCTTTCACCTTAGAAGATACGCTTTATGAAGGGTATGATTTTAGAAAAATCAATGAATTCTGTCAAAAATACGGTCTCAAACAATTTCTCAATAAGATGCCCACAAAATGGAAAAAAGTCGATGAAAATGAAATAGAATTAACTATTACCAAAGTGACTACTTTTAAAGATATCACTATTGATAATGATATTGGCATTGCTTTAGATTTTGATAACGATCAATATCATACTTGTCCAATTTATGGAATTGCAATATCGAGCAAAAATAACCACTACTACATCGATTTTGAAGACGCTAAAAAAGACGAAGCGCTATTAAATATCTTAAAAAATGAAACAATTAATAAATATTGCTATGACTATAAAGCCATGATGGTAGCTTTACATAATTACGGAATCATCCTTAATGGACTTAAATTTGATATCTTAATCGCTAGTTATCTTTTAGATTCTTCCCTTAACAATAATGTCGATAGCGTGATGAATTTCTTTGGTGTCGATTTAGGAAAAGAAGAAATTAATTTATTAGAAAATAATAGCATTAAGCGAACAATCAAATTAGCATATTATTCATTAAATCAATATCATAAAGTCAAAACTGAATTAGTGAAAATTTCATCCTTAGATTTATATGAAACTTTAGAACTTCCACTCATCCTAACTTTATCTTCAATGGAAATTGAAGGTTTCCCACTTGATAAAAATATTCTTGATGAATACGGTAAAATTTATAAAGAAAAACTAATTGAGATCTCTAAAGATATCTATGAACTTGCCGGTACTACTTTTAATCTTTCTTCTCCTAAACAGATTGGGGATGTCTTATTTAATAAACTTGGCTTACCGAGCAATAAAAAGATGTCTACTTCCTTTGAAAATCTTAAAGAATTATCCCCTTTACATCCAATTGTTAATAAGATTTTAGAATATCGAAAATACGCTAAATTGTTATCCACTTATGTTGAAGGGCTAAAGCCTCATATCTTCCCTGATGGTAAGATTCATGCTACTTTTAATCAAGCCTTAACTTCGACTGGTCGACTTTCTTCTAGTGCTCCTAATTTACAAAATATATCGATTAGAGATGAAGAAGGAAAGGTGTTGAGGAAAGCTTTTTATTATCCAAATCATGAATATGAAATTCTCTCTTTAGATTATTCCCAAATCGAATTAAGAGTATTAGCGCATCTTTCTAATTGTCCTGCCTTGATCAATATTTTTAAAAATCACGAAGACATTCACACTGAAACCGCTAAAACCATTTTTCATCTTAACGGTGAACCCGATGCGAGTATGAGAAGAAAAGCTAAAGCTATTAATTTTGGAATAATTTATGGCATCTCCGATTGGGGTTTAGCGGAGCAACTCGATTGTTCTATTAAGGAAGCTAAAGAAATCATTACTAACTTTTATAATAGTTTCCCGGAAGTATCCATCTTTTTTGAAAATATAGTTAAAGAAGCGATAAAAAACGGATATGTTTCAACAATGCTAGGCAGAAGAAGATATCTAAGAGAACTTCATGACACTAATTATCAAAGGCGAGAATTTGCTAAGCGCGCAGCGATGAATGCTCCCATTCAAGGAACAGCTGCAGACTTAATCAAAATCGCCATGAATAAAGTCTATAAAGCTTTAAATGAAGGTCATTACCAAACAAAAATGGTTCTTCAAATTCATGATGAACTCATTTTTAAAGTACCTAAAAATGAAAAAGAGGAAGTATATAATTTGATTAAAAACATCATGGAAAATTCGCTTTCACTAAATGTTCCTTTAGAAGTTGATGGAGGGTTTGGAGTCGATTGGTACTCCGCTAAATAAGATGCCTGAATTACCAGAAGTAGAAACGATTAAAAATATCTTAAAGCAAGAACTTATCGGAAAAACAATTGCAAATATCGAAATAAAAAGAAAGAAAACTATCCTTAGCGATGTCGATGATTTTATATATTCTTTGTCAAATCAAACATTTCTAGATATCACAAGAAGAGGTAAATATATCATCTTTCATTTAAGTGAAAATAATATCCTAATCGCTCATTTAAGAATGGAAGGAAAATTCTATTTATATAAAGAAAATGATAATGATAGCAAATATTCTAAAATCATCTTTCATTTGACTAATAATGAAAAGCTCATCTTTGATGATTCAAGATGTTTTGGAATCATGATTCATTCAAAAGAAAATCTTTATTTATCTCTTAAAGAAATTGCTTCTCTTGGTCCTGAACCATTTGAGATAAACGATGTCAAATTCTTAAAAGAAAAATGTCGAAACTGTTCTTTACCGATTAAAAGTAAAATATTAGATCAAACTCTAATCGCAGGATTAGGCAATATCTACGCTGATGAAACATTATTTGCTTCTAAAATCAATCCAAAAAAGAAAGCTAAAGACATAACAATAAAAGAATGGGAAACCCTTATTGCTAATGCATGTCTAATATTAGATAAAGCAATTGAAATGGGTGGATCAACAATTAAAAGTTATCATCCCAAAGAAGGAATGTCAGGAAATTTTCAAACAGTAATTGAAGTATATGGAAGAAAAGGAAAACCATGTAAAAATTGTCATAACCCACTCGAATTTATAAAGATTAATGGAAGAGGGACAACTTATTGTCCGTTTTGTCAAAGGATGAATAAAAATAAAATTAATATCGGCTTAACTGGAAAATTAGCCTCAGGAAAATCGACAGTATTAAGGATATGTCAAAATCTAAACTATCCCACTATTTCTTGCGATGATATCGTCACTAATTTATATAAAAATGAAGATGTTTCAAATTTGATAATCAATCGACTAAATATTGAAGGTTCTATTATTATCGATAAAAAAATATTATCTAATCATCTAAAAAACCATCCTGAAGATAAAAATAAATTAGAACAAATTATCTTTCCTTTAGTTAAAAAAGAAATAGAAAACTTTTTAGTTTCCTCAAAAGGACCCTTAAATATAGTTGAAGTCCCGCTTTTATATGAATCTCATATGGAAGATATATTCGACATTATTATCGCCATTGATATTTCAAATGAAAATCAAAAGAAAAGATTAGAACAAAGAAACAAAAATACCGCATCGTTTTTATTAAGCATTTACGATAATTCTATTTTTGATAAAAATAAGAAAAGAGCCACTTATTTAATCAATAATGATGGTAACGAAATTGAATTAGAAAATAAGATAAAAGAAATTCTTAATAAAGTGAAATCTCACCTAGATTAATTTCTTCTTGACAGTTTGATTTTAAGATTCTTCCAATTAATTTAGCTTTTGGTCCACTTGATTTATTAGTGTCTAACATCGTAACAATATCAGAGATTTCAAAATCAGATGTAAAAATGGTAAAAAGTTTTAAAGCTGAACGTTTATTTAAAATATTGAAGATGATTGATTCACGAACTACATCGGTTTTAAGTTCATTGCCAAAATCATCAATAACTAAAATGTTTACCTTAGAATATTTATCGATATAATCTAAAAATAAAGCGTTATCTTTATAGGAAAGCGAATTCAGTTCATTAAAAGTTTTCATCGCATTAATAAAAGCAATCGGTCCTTTATTTCTTTTAGCTAAATCTAATGCAATAGCGCACGCTAAATAGCTTCTTCCAGTGGAAGTGGCGCCGGTTAGATATAGCCATCTATTGTTTTCTTTTTTTAAATAGGAAGCATAGGCTAAAATCGCTTCTGTTCTTTTTTTATTTTTATTAATGGTTTTTAAATCGATTCCCCACCACTCATGTGGAAAATCACTAACGATAAACGAGGACTTCATATTTATATCTTTTATGTATTGCTTACAAGGTGATAAATTGACATCTAAATAATTATTTTTATAAATAATTTCATGAATTAAATGCGGATTATCTTTTTTACATTTGCCTAATCCAGGACAATTCGAGCAATAACGACAGTCCACCACAAAATCATATATTTTAGTGATATTATCTTTAATTATTTCATCTGGCACGCCAATCTTTTTTAAATATTTAATAGCCACTGGCGTATCTAAATATAGGTCGTACATCTTTTTTAAGATAGTCTCATCGGTATCATATTTAATTTTTGAAATAAAGCGGTCCATAATTAATCCTTATTATCAATATTAGCAAATATTTCATCCCAAGAGATATCTTCATCGTTTTTATTTTCTGCATTTACTTCGTTATTAGCTCTATCTACACCATCAATTTTATTATTATTTTTTACTTCTCCTTTAGAGCTTCTCGAATTAAATGTTTCCATTAAATAATTCATTGCATCATAAGCTGTTAAGACACCTTCTCTAACGATAGAACCGGCAATTTTAGTGGCATAGTTAGAAGATAAAACGTTATTATTAACACTTAAAACAAAATCGATGATGACATTAATAACACCATTTTCTAACTTAAAGTTTTTGCTCAAATCGTTAATCAGCTTTAAGTCAGATATGGCTGGTTTAGTCCCATTTTGTAAAAGGGTTAAAAAATCTTTTGGAGAAGTAACCTCCATCAAATTAAGTTTATGAACTAAATCGCTATCGCCAGAAATAGTTTGCTTTCGATAATCGGTCTTTTTCTTAGACAAATAAGAATAATTCGATAGTTCCATGAATTCTTTTACTAAAGATAATAAATCAACGCGTTCACCTTTATTTTTAGACGGATTATAAAGTTTAGAAACAATACTTGCTGCATTTTCTTCATTAACCCCGTATAAGGTTGATAAGCGAGATATTTCTTTTATTTCTTTTTTAGTTAAAGCTGTTTCACTTATTTGAGAAATTTTCTTCAGTTCATCATAAAATTTAGATAAAGAAAACTCTAAATCGATTTTGGCTTTCTTTCTTCCTAATGAAGAGGATGAATCTAAATTTCGATTGAATGTTTCATCATCAAAATCAGGATGAAAGGCGTCGGAAAATGAAGAAGAAACATCTTTAGCTAATGATAAGTTGACAAAATTATTTTTATAAATTGATTTGAGCCGATTTAGAGCACTTTCTCCAATATTTTTAGCGAGTAATCCACTTAATAAAACATCACTAAAAAATTCTTTAGGAGTTTTAGGAGCATAGAGTTCGTAATGATAAAACTTATTGTCGATATTTTCTTCAACATAAGTTTTTAATAGTCCGATACCTTCAAGTAATTTTCTTGCTTTCACAAAATCTCCCATACCAATTTTCATTTTTAAACAGATATCTTCATGCGTTGATAAACTGGCAATTTTTTGATTATTTGATTCACTCCACAAAGAAAAATAAAGAGCTAAAGATATGGCTCCGATAATCGGTTGATATAAATTAGTCAAAGTATCGCGATCATAGTCGGCGAGTAAGGAGGCTAAATGTGCTTCAAAATAATCTTTATTATTAATGATGACCATATCTTACCTCCCTTTGCTTTAATAATTATGTCTTTTAAGCCATTTCTTTTCAATAAGAAAAGAGTGCGTCTTTATGAAAGAAAAAGTTATCCACATTTGTTTAATATAATTTTTATTTATAAACATCTTATAATCGTTAATTTCGTAAGAAGTTATCCACAATAAAAATGTGCATAAATGACAAAAACAGTAAATCGTTTTCCTAGAAATTGATAACACATAAATATTTATGTGTAAAAATTTTAGGATTAGTTATAGAATATGAGCGATAACGTTTCTCATTATTGACTATGTGGAGGAAAAAAGAAATGATTAAACGAATAGCGGTATTAACAAGCGGAGGAGATGCTCCTGGAATGAATGCAGCGGTGAGAGTTTGCATTCGCGCTGGGTTATTTTATGGAAAGGAAATGTATGTCGTATATGATGGCTTTAAAGGCTTAGTAGATGGCGATATTCATCAAGTTAACAAAGACTTTACAAGCGATATTATGAATCGAGGCGGCACTGTTATTAGAAGTGCTAGACTTCCTGAATTTAAAGAACCAGAAGTTATTGCTCGAGCCGTTCAAAGATTACAAGATTATGAAATCGATGCCTTAATTGGAATTGGTGGAGACGGCACTTACCGCGGTTTATTAGATTTAAAAAGAGCGGGTGTTAATGTCATTGGTATTCCAGGCACAATAGATAATGACGTCGCAAGTAGTGAAATGACCATCGGATTTAGTACAGCTTTAAATACCATTTGTGAATGCGTCGATAAAATTAAAGATACATCCGGTTCTCATCAACGATGTTCAGTCATCGAAGTGATGGGTCGTCACTGCGGTGATTTAGCCATCTTCTCAGGTATTGCTGAAGCTGCTGAACTAACAGTTACTTATGACCACCGCATTCAAGATGAACAAATCTATCGCAAATTAAGAAAATTAAAAGCTCAAAAGAAGAGCCACGCTATTATTATTGTCAGTGAAAATTTATTGGATGTTGCTGAATTTTCTAAAAATATCCAAGAACAAACTGGCTTTGAAACTAAATATGAAATATTAGGAAGATTGCAAAGAGGTGGTTCTCCATCTGCCGAAGATCGTATCTTAGCGGCACGTATGGGCGCAAAAGCTCTTGAACTATTAAATAACGGAGAAGCTGGATATGTCGTCGGACTTCAAAAGAGTGAGATTGTCCCAATCGATATTGAAGAAGCTCTTAAAATGAAAAGAGATGTCCACGCATCATTCTTACAATTAATTGATATGTTACAGTAAGTAACTTTCAATATATTTTATAGCCCACTTTTGTATTGTGGAGGAAAGGAACAAAAAATGAAAATTCAAAATCACGATGGATCAATAACCGAAGTTGATAAATCGTCCAAAGAGGCTTTTGAAGTCTTAAATCATTCAACATCTCATTTACTAGCGCAAGCCATTCATGAACTTTATCCAGATGCTTTATTTGGATTTGGTCCCGCTATTGAAGAAGGGTTCTATTACGATATCGATTTTAAAGAGCCGATCGCTGAAGCAGATTTAGCTAAAATTGAAAAGAAAATGCATGAACTCGCTTCTAAAGACTTTAAAATTATTAGAAGAAGTTTAAGTAAAGAAGAGGCCTTAAAAGAATTTAAAGATAATCATTATAAGGTTGAACTCATCGAAGGAATTAATGAGGATATCACTGTCTTTACTCAAGGTGATTTTACTGATTTATGTCGCGGACCACACTTACTTTCAACTGGTCTAATTAAACATTTTAAATTGCTAAATATTGCCGGAGCTTATTGGAGAGGTGATAGCAAAAATAAACAACTTTGCCGTATATATGGAACGAGTTGGTTTTCAAGCGAAGATCTAAATCATTACCTAGAAGTATTAGAGGAAAGAAAGAAAAGGGACCATCGTATTTTAGGCAAGCAATTAGGATTATTTATGCTTTCTGAATATGGTCCAGGTTTCCCATTCTGGCTTCCTAATGGAATGATTTTATTAAATAATTTAGAAGAATATTGGAAAAAGCAACACGTTAAATTTGATTATGTGTTCGTCAAAACCCCCATTATGCTCTCCAAAGAATTATGGGAGATTTCAGGACATTGGGATCATTATAAAAACAATATGTACACCACTAAAATCGATGATCGTGATTTTGCCATTAAACCAATGAATTGTCCAGGTGGCATCTTAGTATATAAATCTCAACTTCATTCATATAAA
This sequence comes from Gemmiger formicilis, assembly GCA_963612735.1. GTDB lineage: Bacteria > Bacillota_I > Bacilli_A > RFN20 > CAG-826 > CAVDWX01. The sequence continues at coordinate 13,915 of CAVDWX010000021.1, forward strand.
GATTTACCGATTAGAATGGCGGAACTCGGTTTAGTCCATCGTCATGAAGCAAGCGGAGCTTTAAATGGTTTATTTAGAGTAAGAGCCTTCACCCAAGATGATGCTCATATATTTTGCCGTGAAGACCAATTAGTGGATGAAATCAAAACATTATTAAAATTCTATGAAGAAATGTATAGTGTATTTGGCTTAGATTATCGCATCGAATTATCCACTCGACCAGAAAAAGATTATATCGGTGATATCGAAATTTGGGAAAAATCAGAAGCTATCTTAAAAGAAGCATGTTTAGCGAGTGGCAAAGAATTTAAAATCAATCCCGGAGACGGAGCGTTTTACGGCCCTAAACTCGACTTCAAATTAAAGGATTCAATGGGTAGAATTTGGCAGTGTGGCACGATTCAACTCGATATGAATTTGCCGGAAAGATTTGATTGCTTCTATATCGATAAAGACGGAGAAAAGAAGAGGCCAATCATGCTTCATCGAGCGTGTTTAGGCAGTATTGAAAGATTTACTGGCATCTTAATTGAACATTTTGCCGGTGCTTTCCCAGTCTGGTTAGCGCCCACTCAAGTGGTCTTACTTCCCGTCAATAATGAATTCCATCTCGATTATGAACAAGAAATCTATGAATTATTAAAAGAGGAAGGAATACGCGTTACAAAAGATGACGCTAACGAGAAATTAGGATATCGCATGAGAAATGCACAAATGCGAAAAATTCCCTTCACCATTGTTTTAGGAGATGATGAAAAAGCGAATAAGACCGTGACGTACCGTCGATACGGCCAAAAAGAGCAAGTAACAGTTCCTCTTTCTGAATTCATTACATTGATTAAAGAAGAAATTAAAACTAAAAAACGTTACTAAAAAAATAAAAAAGCATCGTTAAAAATGTGACGATGTTTTTTTATTGGAGTAATCACATAAATTAAAAATCATTTTTTTCTTGCTAACATCGAATAAAAAAATCCTCTTGAATCAAAAATAAAAAAATGGTAATATATCGACGTTAAAAAGGTAGAAAGTAGAGGCACCCGCTTCTCGCCAGACTGAAATATATTAGTTGGCTAACGCTACAAATCTTGGGCTAGGATTGTTAACGGGTGCACATCGCTTGCATCCGTTTTTTAAAACAAATAAAGGAGTTGATATTTATCCAAGACAACAATTACGGGCCACGTAAGCCTAACAACCAAGTAAAAGAATTAGTTAACGAAAATGTTCGTTTTCCATCCGTTAGATTAATCGGACCAAATGGAGAGCAATTAGGCATCATGTCATCTCGCGAAGCTCAATTAAAAGCGAATCAATATGAAATGGATTTATTCTGTGTTGCATCTGAAGCAAATCCACCGGTATGCAAAATATTAAATTACAGCAAATACCGTTATGAGCAACAAAAAAGAGCAAAAGAGTCTAAGAAAAATCAAGTACATATCGTCATTAAAGAAATTCAATTAACTCCACAAATAGGTCTTCATGATATGGAAACAAAAGCTAAAGCAGCCACAAAGTTTCTCTTAGAAGGCAATAAGGTGAAAGTTGGTGTTAGATTCCGTGGACGTCAAATGGCCCACATCGAAGTTGGCCAAGATGTCATGGATAAATTCATTCAGATGGTGGATGAAGTCGCCGCTATTGAAAAACCCGCCTCCATGGATGGGAAATGGTTAGTGGCCGTCTTAGCGCCTAAAAAGAAAGTAGGAGGAAAATAATTATGCCAAAAATGAAAAGCAAAAGAGCTTTAATGAAACGTATTAAAGTGACCGGCACAGGCAAAGTCGTTAGACATCACGCCTATGTATCACATTTAGCCCCGCACAAAACAACTAAACAAAAGAGACATTTGATGAAATCAACCACTCTTCATAAGAGTGACTACAAACGTATCAAATATCTCATTGTCAAGTAAGGAGGTAACTAGGAATGGCTAGAGTAAAAGGTGGCACTGTAACACGTGCTCGTCGTAAAAAAGTATTAAAAAGAGCTTCTGGTTACTTTGGAAGCAAACACTTGTTATTTAAAACCGCGAAAGAACAAGTCATGCACAGCTTACGCTATGCATATGTCTCACGTAGAGAAATTAAAAGAGACTACCGCAAATTATGGATTAAACGTATTAATGCGGCTTGCCATATGAATGATATTTCTTATTCTAAATTCATGTATGGCTTGAAAAAATGTGGAATTACCATCAATCGTAAAATACTTTCTGAACTTGCAATTCACGATCCAAATGCATTCCAAGATTTAGTATTACAAGCTAAAAAACAAATTAACAAATAAGAATAATTCATTACAAAAAAGAGCTGAATTAATCAGTTCTTTTTTTATTATAACAAATTAGAATCTTCCTTGTCTTCTTCAATGATTTTAACTTCTATATTATCGAGTGCTTCCTCAATTAAAGTTTCATAATCAAAAAGCGATTCAAAATGTTCTACTTCATCGAGATGTGGCATAGTTTTAGGAGCTTCAGGAGTGAAAATTGTACAGCAATCTTCATAAGGTCTAATCGAGATATCATAAGTATTAATCTTTTTAGAAATTCCAATAATATCTAATTTATCCATTGTTGCACATGGTCGAATAATTGGAAAATTAGTGACCTTATTGATGACATTAATCGAATTTAAAGTTTGAGAAGCGACTTGACCAACACTCTCGCCATTTGATATTGCTAAGCATTTTCTTCTTTTAGCTAAGCCTTCCGCGAGACGATACATCATTCTTCGCATCAAAGTGATGCAATAACTTTCAGGAGCTTTATCATAGATAGCTTCTTGAATTTTGGTAAAAGGAATGATGTTTAATCTAATTTTTTCTTGGTAACGATTAAGTTTATTGCATAAATCTTCTAATTTATAAATAACGCCCATTTGAGTATAAGGTGGAGAAGCAAAATGAATGCATTCGATTAAAACTCCTCTTTTCATTAATAGATAAGCCGCGACTGGAGAATCAATTCCACCAGAAAGCATGTGCATACATTTACCACCTACGCCAAGAGGATATCCTCCCGCTCCTAGATATGTTTTAGTATATATATAGGCTGCTTCAAATCTAACTTCGATATTAAGCATGATATCCGGATTATGAACATCCACTTTTAAAGAAGTATTTTTTAAAATAAAAGGGGCGACAAGACGAGTAATTTCTTCGCTATTAAAAGAGAAATTCTTATCGCTTCTTTTGACTTTAACTTTAAAAGTGGTTCCCTTTTCTTGCTTGATGAGTTCTAAAGCTTTTTCTTTGATAATATCAATATCCTTTTCACATTTATAAACTAGAGATAAAGCATATATTCCTGATACATCTTGAAGACGAGTAATGACATCTTTTTCATTTTCATCATTTAATAAAATATAGATATGGTCATATCTTAAATCAAATTCTAATGAGGGAAAATCTTTTAAAGCATGTTTGATGTTTTTAAAAAGAGTGTTGATGAAATTTTTTTTATTTTTTCCTTTTGTGGAGAGTTCACCAAATCTCACCATGATGTGATCATATTTAATCATTTGTTTTTGAGTCCTTTTATTAATTTATCTAAACCTGAAATAAGAGCGTCGACATCTTTTAATGTATTTAAAGAGGAAAAAGAAACCCGAATGGTATTGCTATAAATAAGCGGGTCATTATTCATTTGTTTAACAACATAAGAAATTGTTTCATTTCTAGCGTGACACGCTGAAGTTGAAGAGACCATTATTCCCATATTAGAAAGTCCCTCCACGACCACTGAAGCTTTTTTACTAAGAAGAGAAAAATTTAAGATATAGGGATTGGCAAATCCTACTGTATTGATATGATATAAATCTTGATGTTCATGTAAATAAGTATATAATTCCATGAATAAATTATTGACTACATCAAAATTTTTAATTTGTTTTTCTTTTATTAAACGCGCAGCTTTAATTAATGAAATAATGCCTGGAACATCAAGAGTTCCACTTCTTAAATTATTTTGTTGACCTCCACCAGAAAGTAAAGGGAGTAAGTCAATATTTTTCTTTTTAACTAAGGCACCAGTTCCTTTTAATCCGTGTATTTTATGTGAAGAAATAGTAAACATATCGATTTCTTTATAATTAATATTAATTTTGCCAAAAGCTTGAACAGCATCGACGTGAAAAACAATTTTTGGATAGTTTGATAATAATTTAGCAATTAAATGAATAGGTTCAACTGTCCCTACTTCATTATTAACTCCCATGATGGACACTAAGATGGTATCTTTACGAATTGCATTTTTAATCTTATCAACACTAATTTGGCCATCGCTAGATACTGGAATATAGGTGACATCAAAGTTAAATTCATCGTGCAATTGTTTAAAAGTTTCCAATATCGAGGCATGTTCAATACTGCTTGTGATGATGTGATTACCTCTTTTTTTATTTTTCAAACAATAACCTTTAATAGCAAGATTATTGGCTTCAGTAGCCCCACTTGTATAAATAATTTCGTAATTAGAATCTAGATTAAGTATTTTTAAAAATAGTTCATTTCCCTTTTGAAGAATTCTTTTACTCTCTTCTCCTAAATAATGAATGCTTGAAGCGTTACCAAAATAAGATTTATTTACCTCATTATAAGTAGATAAAACATCAGGATCAACAAGCGTTGTTGAAGCATTATCTAAATAGATGATTTTAGAAGGATTGGCCATTATTATTTCCTTCTATATGATTTCTAGAAAATAAAGCGGAAGCATCGTGATAAACTTTACCGAATTCCCCTTTGAAGAAATTTTCTTCAAGTTGTAATAATGAATGTTGAACATCATTAGTGTGCTGTCTATCTCGATTAGCGTAAACAATCGCGGATTCAGCAAGTTGAGCTTCTCTTTCCTTATTCTCAACTTCGTCAAATAAAGAATTAGCTAAACTCTTTAAGGTTTCAACTTTTTCATTAATGCTATCGACATCAATTGGTTGAATCTTAACATTCTCATCGATATCATCTAATAATTCATATACTTCATTGATCCGTTCTTTATAACAATTAGAAAAGGACTCCACAGCCACATTTCTTAAAATTAATTCAATATATTTAGCGCGGTAATAATAAACGAAAACCATGTTATATGCTTCTTCACAGCTCGATCTTAAATTCTCTAAGAAGGCTTGGAAATTGTTAAGTCCATCATAAGCAACTTTATAATCGTTTTCTAAATCTTCTAATATTTTTCTTAATGCAGAGAATGGCTGACGTGTAGCACTATGAATAAAGCCATCTAATGTGCGTTTAGAAGTTCCCACTTTATCGATATCTTCATGGAGTTTATCAATGAAATCATTTTGTTCATTTTTGATAGCGTACACTTCTTTAATTTTCGGCAAGATGTTACAAATCTTAATGAATTGCTTTTCAAGTAAAATAACTTCTTTATAGACTTTATCAACATTTTCTTCAAAAAAGGTTTTATCTTCCTTTTCTTGATATAAAATAGTTCTCACCTCTTCGATTTCAGATTGGATCTTATCTAAGTCTTTCCCTAAATGGGCAACATCCAAATTGATTAATTTAGTTTTAATATCTTTAAGTCGTGTATTCCAATCATTAACTCTATTTTTAAAACCAATGTGATAAAGAGGAACTCCTTCTTTTTCAATATTTAAACACTCCTCATTTAAATCATTGATTTTCTCTGGGATGACAGATTCCACTAAGGAACAAAGATTAGGAAGAATATGTAAACAATCATCGACAGCACTGATGACTTTACTAATAGTTGGAACCAAAGCTTCCGCTTCATCATATTTAGCGCTATCGACATCATTATCATATTCGAGAAAATAGTCATTTAATTTATCAAAAATACGGCTAATAGAAGAAGAAACAATTTCTAAATCATTAGAATTATTCAAATAATTTTGTTTCACACGTCGGTATTCTTCTTTGAGGTGAAGAATAACTTGACGAGAATTTTCTTCAAGTTTGATGATTTCGTATAAATCCTTATCTAAAGCGTTGACACTATTTTCAAATATTTGAATAGCTTTTTTAGCGTCCGCTATCGAAGCTTTAATATTCTTATACTGTGAATTAGAGAGCATCGATGTTAAATTTTTAATGATTGTTTCAGCGTATTTACCATCAATTTCAAAAATATCTTTGAAACGTTTTTGAAACAATTCATATTTTTCTAAATAGAGCAAATTAGTGTGCGAAATGATTTCTAGTCGATGAATATATTGTGAATCTTGACCCACGAGTAAAGCATTGAGATAGGCGAATTTTCTTTCAAGTTCCTTCACTTGTCTTTTATAGCGATTCTTCGAGAAGATAAATTTAAAGAGTACAAAAAATAAAACTCCTAGAAGAACAACGATGCCAACAATTAAAAAAATAAGTCCCATCGTTTTTCCTTTTTCACTTGCCACTAATATATTCATAAAATCACCCTATTCTTTTAAAATTAAATCACGCAATTTGACTTGCTGATACTCAATATTATTTTATCGAGAACAAATATAAATATGAATATTTATTTCTACATATAACTAACATTTTTAATTGATTGAGTGAATTTAAGTAAATTACAAGAGAAAATGAGATAAAAGCATTGACAGGCATTAAACTTTTCTTATATATTGATAACTGCATGTAATGCAGCATGTGAATACAGCTCGACCGACGTTTGATAAATATCAAAAGAAGTAACCGAAGCTACAAGGCGAAATAAAGATCAAACACCCGGAGTTAGGAATTCACACCTATTCATTATTTTGCGAAAAAATAAAGGAAAGGAAGGATATATCAATGAGATATACAGGATCAGATTGGAAAAGAAGCCGTCGTCTTGGTTTTTCAACGCTTGAAACCCAAAAAGAATTATCGAAACGTCCATATGGCCCAGGTCAACATGGCAATACTCGTAAGAAAAAGAATTCTGAATACGGAAAACAATTAATTGAAAAACAAAAATTAAGACAAATGTATGGCGTCAACGAAAGACAATTCCGTCGTTTATTCATGATTGCTCTCGCTAGTAAAGAAGTTACTGGTGTCGCTTTTATGAAACTTCTTGAAAGCCGTTTAGACAATCTCGTTTACCGTATGGGATTCGCCCGTACTCGTAAAGGAGCTCGTCAATTAGTCAACCACGGTCATATCGAAGTCAACGGCAAAAAAGTCGACATCGCTTCCGCTATTTGTAAAGTTGGCGATAAAATTGCCATTCGTGAAAATAGCCGCAACTTGAAAGTGGTTAAAGAATCTCTCGATAGTGTCGGTTCAATTGTTGGCTGGGTCACAGTCGATGCTGAAAAGCTCGAAGGTACCTATGTTAGAGAAGTGAACCGCGATGAACTACCAAAAGATATCAATGAATCACAAATCGTTGAATACTACAACCGTAAGCTCTAATCAAAAAAACAAAAAAAGAATTTCCCACCTCAAAAGTGGGATTTTTTTACTTTAAAAAATAAAGTATCTATGATACATTTTAAATAAGGCGAAGAAAGAAAGAAGTAATTATAAGCCTCCACTATTAAGAGAAAAGTCGGTTGGTGCAAGACTATAGTGACTGATAATGAATACATTCTGGAGCTGCTTCCTGAAATAATAGTAGGGATAGACGTGAGTCCTGACGAGATAGGGAGTTGTCAATTGACACACTAAGGGATTATTTGTGAGAATAATCTAAACTGAGGTGGTACCACGATCATTCGTCCTCAAAAAGGACTTTTTTATTATTCGAGGTGAATTATGAAAATATATGAAGAATTAAAAGAAAGAGGTTTGATTGCCCAAGTAACAGATGAAGAAGAAATTAGAAATCTCATCAATAATGGAGGAGCGCGCTTTTATATCGGATTTGACCCAACTGCTGATTCGTTACACGTCGGTCACTTTATGGCACTCGTCCTCATGAAAAGACTCCAATTAGCGGGGAATAAGCCAATCGTTCTTTTAGGTGGCGGAACCGGATGTATCGGTGACCCTTCAGGAAGAAATGATATGCGCCAAATGATGAATAAAGATGTCATCGAGCATAATATCGAATGCTTTAAAAAACAAATATCGCGTTTTATTGAATTTAACAATGATAAAGCTTTAGCCTTAAATAATGCTAGTTGGCTTACTAATTTAAATTACATCGACTTTTTAAGAGATGTTGGTCCATGCTTTTCAGTCAATAATATGCTCCGTGCGGAATGTTATAAGCAAAGAATGGAAAGAGGTTTATCTTTCTTTGAATTTAATTATATGATAATGCAAGCTTATGACTTTTATTATTTAAATCAACATTATGGCTGCAATATGCAATTCGGTGGAGATGACCAATGGTCAAATATGCTTGCTGGTACCGAATTAATTCGTAAAAAAACTGGAAAAGACGCCTATGCCTTAACTATTACTCTATTATTAAATAAAGATGGAAAGAAAATGGGCAAAACCTCCTCAGGAGCAATTTGGCTAGATCCAAATAAAACTAGTCCATTTGATTTCTATCAATACTGGCGAAATATCGATGATGAAGATGTCATTAAATGTATGAAGCTCATCACGTTTATCTCATTAGATAAGATTAAAGAATATGAAGCTTATCCAAGAGAACGGATTAATGAATTAAAAGAAATCTTAGCCTATTCCCTAACGGAAATGGTACACGGAAAAGAGGAAGCTGATAAAGCACTTCAAGCCGCTAAAAACTTATTTTCTGGTCAAGGAAATGATGATAATATGCCTCATATCAAATTAGAAATAAATGCTGATACTGCACTTGTCGATATCTTAATTCTTACAAAACTTTGTTCATCTAAAGGAGAAGCGCGACGACTCATTGAACAAGGCGGAGTAAGTATCGACGCTCAAAAGGTAAACGACATTAATTCAGTGATAACATTGTCAAAATTAAAAGAAGGCACCATCATTAAAAAAGGTAAAAAAGTCTTTATCAAAGTTAGTGCTTAAAAAATATTAAGGGTGATTAAAATTCCACCCTTTTTAATTTAGAATTAGAATAATTACCGCGTCCTTCTTTGGCCTCATTTTTCCCGTCAAGTACCACTAAATCGCCAGTAAAGCCGCATGTCATATTATTGACAAAATAAGTCCCTACTCCATACATATCAACTGGGACTTTTAGTTTTGTCCATTCTTTTATTTTTGAAGGTTCAAAAGAAGAAGAAACAACGATTTTAACGTAATTAAACCCTTCTTTATCAAGGGCTTCTCTTAAGGCAAAAACTAATTCTTTGCACACCCCGTGTGGATCAAAACCAGAGGTGTCTTTATCATCAAAATAATGATCGATTAAAGATTTAGAAGTATCGATTCTAACAGCATTTAATAAAGGTCCTAAATGTCTAGCAAGCGCTAATGAATCTCTAACGACATTATTATGATAATCGATTAAAGCAGTTATTTTTTCATTTGGAAACGTTTCATGATATATATCCGCTGCTTTTAAAACATCTCCGCCACATACTTGGATTAAAGCATGAGGCATAGTTCCCATTCCTTTACCACCCCACCACAATCCTTGAGCGTCAGTACTGACTTTAGAAATGCCCGCCACATAAGTCGCATAGCCATCACCGATTTGAGTATGATAATCATCTTGACGGTCCGCCATCGAAAATACAGGTGTATCTCCTGCTACCTTCAAGACTTCTCTTACGTTAGTGGCAACACTACTTCTTCTAGCCAATATTCCATCAATCACCGATTCTAAAAAGCCAAAATTTTCATATTTACCAGTCACTTTTAAAACTGGTTCCATGGCATTAATGATATCCCCGTCATCTAAAGCTTCGATGATTAATTCCTCAGGATGAATAGCAAAAGTATGAATTAAAGCAATTGCTTCATCAACACCGCAAAGCATGGAGTTATCTCTTCTTTGAAACCACTGCATAGTAACGATGTGATTAGGAGCGTGCTCCAAAACAATCTTATGCGATTTTAAAAAATAATTCGCACTATAAAAGCCGTCTTTTAATTTAGGGTCAAAATTAAATGTTTTATTAGTTAATCTTTTGATTTTACCTTGCTTTTTTAACTCAATTTCTAACATAATTTTTCCTCCACGGTGAAGAAATCTTCCCCAATTTTGTCGCTATCACTCTCATCTAATATAAATATATTCGTATCATTACTATTTTCATCTAAATCATTATTTTTAACGATATAGCCTTCAATGGTTTTACCTTTTCTTTTAACTTCTTTAACTACTTTATATTCATTAATCCACGTTCCTTTAAGAGCGACGACCACAAGTTGATTGATAGATAAATTATCTTCTTTATAACAATTAATGATTTTATCCTTGATATCAACTTCAACTACATCAGATAAAATATTATTGATTCTTCCAATAAAAAATCCTGAATTAGTGTGAATTTTTAAAGGCGGATATTCAACATTTAAAATTAGTTTATTAATTAACATCACTATTTCTTTACATGGTAAATATAAGGCGGGTGAATTGCATTTAATTTTGAGTAATTTATCAATCTGTAAGATTTTATAATAGATGACTTGATTTTGAGAATCTATTCCGATTTGAATATCACTTGTGCTAAGAGCAAATTTTTCTTTATGATTATTGAATTTAACCAATAAATAATTGCCATCTTTATAATGAGAAAATAGTCCATAATTATCAAAAGTATATCTA
>CAVDWX010000022.1:0-18415 GCA_963612735.1 Gemmiger formicilis
GCGTAAGTATCTCTAACTGAATCTTTAATTGAAATCGTATTTTTATAATCTTTATCCCATAAAGTGGTCCAATACTTCATATCGGAAAAAATATCTTCCATTTTCATATTGCGTTTATTAAAAGTGGAAAAATTAGGATTAAATAAAATACCTAACGTTCCCCACATATATCCGATAGCGTAATCTTTGACAAATTCATCGTTAACTTGGATATTATCTAGTCTAGAACCAATATATTTAGAGGCATATTTAGTGTAATTAGGAATTTTGGTGCGGTCTAATTTGCTCAAAAGCCCTTCTCTCATCATTTTTTGAATCATATAGTCACTCGGACATATTAAATCATAAGAATTTTTACCAGTTAAAAGTTCGTTATACATGGTCTCATTAGTGTCGGTTGATTCATAGATAACGCGAGCATTTTTATAACCATTCTCTTTAGCGTATTTTTCAAATTGAATGATTAAATCCTCTTTTTCATATCCACCTTCAATATCTTGTTCATAAATATAATCCTCAACATTCATGATGCGGATAGTTTGCGAACCAGATTTAATCTCTTCCGTGGCAAAAGCTTCTTGGGGAGTAGAAATAAAAAGGAAAGAAAAGAAAGAAATTCCTAAAATAAAAGGAGCGATAAAACGTCTAAATTTCATGATTTAATCCTCTTTTCTTTTTATATAATGACGTGTTTTTACTTTTTATGTATTTAGATATAGAAATAACGCCAACAACAATTGCCACCACTAAGAAGATGATTGTCGTAAGCGCTCTCATCTCCACTGGAATAGGACCTTTTTTAATTTTGGATTGAACTAATGTCGATAAAGTATCAATGGAAGCATCTCCACTTAATAATCCAGGTCCTCGAGTAAAGGCAGTAATGATAAAATCATCCAAAGATAAAGTGATGGAAAGTAAGAAGCCAGATAAGATGCCTGGTAAAGTTTCTGGAATAATAACTTTATTTAAGGCTTGTCGAGGAGTAGAACCTAAGTCAATGGCTGCTTCATATAAACTTGGATCCATTTGCATAAGTTTAGGCCTTACCGAAATATAGACAAAAGGAATAGATAAAACAACATGACCAATGAGAAGCGTCCAATAAGAAAATAGTTGTTTTCCTTTAAATATATATGATCCTAAAAAGACAAACATCACCGTTAAAGATAGGGCCATCACGATTTCAGCATTGACGATAGGAATTTGAGTAACTGAATCGAAAGCTTTTCTTATTTTTTTTGAAGAATAAAAAGCCCCGATAGCGCCTAAAGTACCAATAACAGTAGAAACTAAAGCGCTCGTAAAAGCGATGATAAGGGTATTACCTAAAGCTTTCATAATTTCGTTATTGGTAAATAAACGGGGATATAAATTTAAACTAAAACCAGTCCATTCACCAACGTTAGTCGCTTCTGTAAAAGAAAAAGCAATGAGTACCAAAATTGGTAAATACATAAATAAAAGCAAAAGCCAAATATAAGTTTGCCCAATAATTTTCTTTACCATGCATTTTTACCTCGACTTTCTTCTTTTTTAAAGCGGGAACTAATAAGCATTGAAATACCAATAATCGCTAGCATGATAAATGCCATAAAAGAGCCATCGTTCCAAGCATTATTAGAAAAATCTAAGTAGATATAATTTCCAAACAAAGTAATTTTACCTTCAGAAAGAGTATCGGAAATGACATAGCTCGACATCGTCGGCATAAAAGTCATCGTGCAAGCCGAAATAATTCCAGGTAAAGATTGAGGCAAAATGCTCTTTAAAAAAACTTGGAATCGATTAGCGCCTAAATCAGAGGCTGCTTCAATTTGAGAACGATCTAATTTAAGCATGGTTGTATATAAAGGAAGGATGACAAACGGCAAATAATTTTGAATCATTCCAATTAAAGTTGCTAAATAGGGATGATTACCGCCATTGATTCCCATCCAAGTAAGTAAATCACGAGTAGCGCCTGTTCTTAAGACAAAATTAATCCAGGTCGGAGCAATAAATAGAGTCACTAAAACGACATTTTTATTAATCTTTTTATCCGCTAAAAAGTAGGCTAATGGATAACCAAGAATTAAACAAGCAATGGTTGTTTGTAAAGCAATAAATATAGATAAAATCAAAACATTAATTTTAGACCAAGTAGTGAAGAAGTTAATCAAGGCATTGAAGGAAAAATGACCATTATCAGTAAATGCATAAAATAAAATAATTAAAATAGGAATGATGATAAATAAAACTAAAAATAAGCCGTATGGTATGCATAAATATTTGCGTTGAAAAAGAGAAAATGTTCTCCTTTTATTCTTCGACTTCATATTTTTTAATATCGCCTTTCAAAGTCAATTTAATTTTATTAGGAGGAAGAATAATTGAAACTTGATCGCCTTCATTCCAAAGATAATCAGTATCAATAATAAAATCTTCATCCTCTTCAGTACGCGCTAAAACGCTATAATGGTCACCTTTATAAATTTGAGCGATGATGACAGCATTGCATTGGCCGTTATCAAAACCATCAGCTAATTCGACATCTCTTAAATTGATTTCAGCGATGACATCAGCGTCATTTAAATCATATTTCTTGCCATCTTCAGAAATTAAATAACCTTCGTAATCAACATAAGACTTACTTAATAATTTAGTAACATCACATGTAAAAGGAGTATCAGAGATGACTACTTCGTTATTTTTATTAATCCATGCTTCAGGATAGATATTTTTGGTGACTTCTTTTTTCATGATTTGAATGTTGCTAGGTTCAACATCAACTGTTACTAGATCACTAACTTTTCTTTCTTTGGTATCTTGAACGGTTACTTCATTTTTTCCAACCATCACCACGTATTCAAAATGGACACCTTTAAAAACTTTTGTGGTAATCTTACCAACAAGTTTTGCTCCATCATAATTTTCATTCGTTTTAGCGAGTAAAACATCTTCAGGACGAATCACAACATCCACTTTTTCATTTAAAGGGAAATCATCCACACAGCTAAATATATGACCTAAGAATTTAACTTTCTTTTTGCCCACCATAGTGGCGTTATAAATGTTAGATTCACCGATGAAATTAGCGACATAAGCGTTGACTGGTTCATTATAAATATCTTTAGGAGAACCGATTTGTTGAATTTCTCCACCTTTCATGACGACAATCGTATCTGACATCGTCAAAGCTTCTTCCTGGTCATGAGTAACATAAATAAAGGTAATACCTAACTTTTTATGCATCTCTTTTAATTCGAGTTGCATATCTTTTCTCATCTTTAAGTCAAGTGCACCCAAAGGTTCATCTAATAACAATATCTCAGGTTCATTTACAATTGCTCGAGCAATAGCGACGCGTTGTTGCTGCCCACCAGAAAGCGTGGAAATATCTCGATCTTCAAATTCTTCTAAATCAACAATCTTTAAAGCGCGAGCCACTTTTTTATCAATTTCACTGCGCGAAAGATGCTTCATTTTAATGATTTCTTTGCCTCGTCGAGTGATTTTAACTGGCACTTTTTTGAGTTTTAGACCAAAAGCGATGTTGTCATATACATCTAAATAAGGAAATAAAGCATATCTTTGAAAGACAGTATTGATGGGACGTTTATAAGGAGGAATACGTGTAATATCTTCTCCGTTAAGAAGAATTTTACCAGAAGTTGGTGTTTCAAAACCCGCAATCATTCTAAGAGTGGTCGTTTTTCCACATCCGGAAGGTCCTAAAAAAGTCACAAATTCGCCTTTAGTGATGTTTAAATTGAAGTCATCAACAACAGTCACTCCATCAAATTCTTTATGAACGTTTACTAAAGAGATAATACAATTTTCTTTTTCCATTATTTTCCCTCCAAAAATTAAGCAATAAAGCTATCTTAATTTCGATAAAAAATATAAAGAAAAAAATATCAAAAAACAAACTATTTTTTTAAAAACTTTTTTTAGCTTCATTTATTTATAAATCTAAAAGTAAACTTTTTCTTGCTATAATCGAAAAGTAATCGAATAAAATTGTGCTCGTTTTTTTATCAAAATTTCGCTCCATTTTTCTTTGAATTTTTTAAAATTAATTTTGCTCAAAAAATTGATTAAGATTGAAAGAGCTTTTTATAGACATTAAGATAGTAGAGGAAGTAGGTAAATTTGTATGAAAAAAATAATGTTATTATTACCTCTTATTGCCCCTTTATTCCTCATCAGTTGTAAGGAGAAAAGTAAGCCTATTATTACATATGGAACATATCTAAATGAAGGCGCTACTGAATTGGCAAATTACGGCGATTTAAAAACTAAATTAGACAATCAAGAAACTCTCATTTTAGTGGTCCATCCTAGTGATGAAGGTTGTTCATGTTGGAGAGATTTTAAAACCATCATCGATAATTATGTCAATAAATACCATATTCAAATATATAAAATCGACCAAAAAGAATTTGAAGATAATAAAAAATTCGGATTAACCATCTCGAGTGATTCACCTTCTTTATCTATTTTTAATAAAGGTAAACTCTATAAAGACATTTCATATAGTTCGACTAGCAGTACATTTCATTCTTCTCCTGCCTTAAAAGCCACTCTCGATAAATACGTAATTGAACCAAGTATATTTTGGATTAGCCATGAAGATTTAC
Source organism: Gemmiger formicilis (assembly GCA_963612735.1). Classification (GTDB taxonomy): domain Bacteria; phylum Bacillota_I; class Bacilli_A; order RFN20; family CAG-826; genus CAVDWX01. The sequence continues at coordinate 4,623 of CAVDWX010000022.1, forward strand.
AAGCTAAAATTAAAGAAGGTGGTTTAGTCATTAATCAAATAACACGTCAAACATGTCCAGACTGCCAATACGCTTTCCCAAATGTTGTTCAAAAATATCTATATCAAAAAAAGAATTTTACTAATCCTTTATATTTATTAGACATTGATAAATATCGAGGAACCGATCAATATCAAGAAATAAAAGACGCTTATCAGTTAAGCGAAAACACAAACGCAACACTAGGCTATGAAAGCGGAGTTGTTCCCACTACTCAGATTTGGAAAGACGGCAAATTATTCGACGCTAGTGTATATTTTAATGACACTATTACATATGAAAATAAAGCTTACACTATTACTAATTCTTATTACACTGAAACTAGAATAAAAGAATTAAAATATCTTAAAGATGGTAATTATTCTCCACTAGTGGGTTTATTAATACCAGAAGAAGATATTAATAAATATGAATTAGAAGAAGGCTATTATTATTCCTGGAAACAAGATAAAGCCGCAAAATACCATACGCCTTTTTTAGAAGATTTCCTAAAAACTTATTTAGCTTAAATATTTAGTTCATCAATAATAGATTTAAGAGTCCTACCAGATTTAATTAAGCCTTGATATTCGCTTAATGAATAATCTAATTTAAGGACTCTTTTTATTCCTTTTGTTGAAATAACGCACGGTAAAGAGAAATAGAAATCTTTAACCTCATTATCGAGTTCATCATCAATTAAAGTGGAAACGGTAAGAACGCTATAAGAGTCATTTAAAATAGAATCGATAATTTTGCTTACCGCTAAACCAACAGCGTAAAATGTCGCACCTTTCTTTTGAATAATTTCATAAGCAGCATCTTTTACTTTTTTATGCAAATCTTCCATCCTTGTCATGTTTTTGCCATTACATTTCCCGCATCCTGCACAAAATTTATCTAACGTAAGACCACCAATTGAAGTTACTGACCAAGCAGCAACTTCGCTATCTCCATGCTCTCCTAAAACAAATGTATGGATATTTCTAGCATCGACATGAGTGTCTTCACTAATCGCAGATTTTAACCTCGCAGTATCTAAAACAGTTCCTGAACCAATCACTTGAGATGAAGGTAAATTCAATTTTTTATAAACGTAATAGGAAAGAATATCAACTGGATTACTAACAACTAAAACAATAAGGTCATCGTGGATGAAAGGCTTCATATTATCGATAATAGAGTCAAAGACTTTAAGGTTCCTTTTTAATAAATCAATTCGCGTTTCTCCATCTTTTTGTCCCACTCCAGCGGTGATAACCACCACATGAGCGTCTTTAATATCGTTATAATCTCCAGCCCTAATAATTTTAGGAGTCACAAAAGGGAGTCCTTGACTGATATCAAGAGCGTCGCCCTCAGCTTTGGCTTTGTTTAAGTCAACGATAACAATAGATTGAACAAAATTAGAAATGGCTAAAGTATAGGCAAGTGTGCTTCCAACAGCACCATCCCCAATAATTACAACACTGCGATTTTTCATAAAAGATAACCTCCTTACGAGATTATCTTAGCATAGAAATCATCAATCTTATTCATTAACGCTTTAGTTAATTCTAATTTCTCATTATCACTAATAAAACTAGCTTGAATCGCGTTATATAAAAGATGATAAATTTCATCCTTTCTTAAATGAAATGTATGATATAAATGTTTGTATTCATCGACAATTGTAGTATTTGAAACCGTCATATTGTCAGTATTGACTGTTACTTTGATTCCAAATCTAAAGAAATCCATAAGTGGAACGTCTTGATAAGACTTTAAGGACTTAGTTTGTAAATTAGAAGTTGGACAAAATTCAAAAACAATATCGTTATTTATAACTCGATTAATCGTTAAGGGATCTAAAGAAAGATGAACGCCATGTCCTATTCTTTTTGCACCCATATCAAGTGCTCTCATAATTTCATCATTTCCACATGCTTCACCAGCATGAATGATAATATTTAATCCGTATTCTTTAGCTTTATTAAAAATATTAGCGTAATGGGTAGCAGGATATAATGCTTCTGGACCCGCTAAATCGATAGCAACTACTTTATTACCTTTAAATTTATGAGCGACTTCTACCGTTTCCATATTTGTAAGTTCATCAGCTTGCCTCATACAGCAAAGAATAATATTCGCGGTAAAGCCTTTCTTGCCTTTTAAAGCCTCTTTTAATCCATTTGCAACAGCTTCAGTCACTTCTTCTTGCGTTAAACCGTTTTGAAGATGAAGTTGAGGGGCAAATCTAATTTCAGCGTAGATTAAACCTTGCTCGTAAAGACGATTAATTAATGATTTAATCGCATAATTCAAATATTCTCTTTCTTGCAAAAACTTAAGTGGCAAATCAAATCTCTCTAAATAACATTCTAAAGAAGGACAGTCACTAGGGACGTGAATATTATTTGGAAAATCATCTCCTAAAGGAATATTAGATACTTTAGAAAGAATTTTAAAATCTTTTTCTGATAAAGAACCATCGAGGTGTAAATGTAAATCAATCATAAATAGACTCCTTTAAATTACTGTAAATATGAAGAAAATATAATCGCTTTATCTTTGAGCAAATGTTCTTGAACAATAAAAGAATTATCAATGTATTTGATATCTTTAAATAATTTGATGAATGTGTCGATTTGATTATCGTCTATATAACCACTTTGATAAGTTTTATTAAAATAATGCATCGGGACAATAATTTTAGGGTTGGTTAATTGATATAATTTGTAAATTTCTTCCGCTCCTAAAGTGTAAAAGCCGTTAATAGGCGCTAATAAGACATCAACACCGCTTAAAGCTTTAATAATTTTATCGTTAGGAATAACACCAATATCGCCTAGATGAGCAATCCTAAGATTATCGATATGAAAGATACGAATGGTGTTCATACCTCGACATTTTCCGTCTTCTTTATCATGTGGAATAAGATATTCTTCGACATCTAATTTATGATGATTTGATGAAAGCTTTATATATTCACGGGCATTATGATCCTTATGTTCGTGTGAACAAAATATATAGTTGGCTGTTAAATCTTTTTTTAGGGTTAAATTAGGAACACTATTATCAAAATAAGGGTCAATAATAATAATAGTAGTTCCTTCACTGCTTTTGATTTCAAAACAGGCATGTCCTAGATAAGTAATCTTTGTATTCATAAGGTTATAATGAGCCTTTACATTCTTATTATAATACACGCACGCACGTTTATTTATTTTTATGTTAAAAAAATTGTCAAAATTAAATAGATTGGACTATATTAGAAAGCGAAAGGAAAAACAAAATATGAGTAAAAAGAAACATAAGAGTAAAATTTTTGAAGAATTTAAAGCTTTCTTATCAAGAGGCAATGCCTTTGATATGGCGGTTGGTGTTGTCATTGGCGGTGCTTTTTCATCGATTGTTACCGCTATTGTCAATATCTTAATCAGCGTCTGCACTTGGGGTGTCCCTGGTGGAATTAAAGGATTAGTAACGCCACTTCCCGCTGCTAACAATACGCAAAGAGGTATTGAAGGAATAGGTCAATTTTTTAAAAAATCCGACATCGTCGAAATGACTATTAAATATGCTGAATCACAAGGCTATGATAAAAATACATTGACGGTAAATTCTGATAGTTTCACAATGTGGCAATCAAACTTATTGAGCAATTATACCCTTCACGGCGATACCTATTTTTATAACGGCACCGCTATCATTGATTGGGGAACCGCTATTAATGCTGTCATCTCGTTTTTAATCATTGGTATCACCTTATTTGTCATCGTTAAAGTCGTCAATTACTTGCGCAAAGTTCGTCTTGAAATGGAAGCTAAAGTTCGTGAAGAATATTACGAAAAGCATCCAGAAGAAAGACCTGCGCCTGTTGAAGAACAAGCACCTCAACCAACCGAAGTTGAATTATTAACTGAAATTAGAGACTCTTTAAAAAACCTCAATACAAAATAGCTGATACTCAATAATTGCAAAGTCCGTGATTATATCACGGATTTTTTTATTTTCTTCCCAAAAATGGCAACTAGACAGTGTCATAAAAATATATTGCTTTTTGTTTTACGAAACAGTTTTCTCTATGTAATATATAAACACAATCAAGGGGTGAGAGGTAACTTGATTGCTTCTTATAACAGCATTTCTTTATTTACATCAAACGAGGTTATTTTATGTTAACAGTTAAAAAGAGAAACGGAAGTTTAGTGAACTTCGAAATCATAAAGATTGAAAAAGCAATTGAAAAAGCTTTTATTGCCGAACATAAATCATATACAGATGATATGATCCAAATGTTATCGTTACGCGTTACCGCTAATTTTGCTAACAAAGTGCAAGATGACGTCATTGGAGTGGAAGATATACAAGATAGTGTTGAAAACGTATTAATTGAAACTGGCTATATCGATATTGCTAAAGCCTATATTTTCTACCGCAAAACACACGAAAACATTCGCGAAATAAAATCAACTGAACTGGATTATAAAAAGACAGTTGATAACTACTTAAAAGTCGCAGACTGGAGAGTGAAAGAAAATTCAACAGTTACTTATTCAGTCGGCGGATTAATTCTTTCCAATAGCGGCGCTATTACCGCGAATTATTGGCTCTCTGAAGTCTATGATAGCGAAATTGCTAACGCTCATCGAAACGCTGACATTCATCTTCATGACTTATCCATGCTAGCGGGCTATTGCGCTGGTTGGTCATTAAAGCAATTGATTAAAGAGGGCTTAGGAGGAGTGCCTGGTAAAATTACATCTTCTCCCGCTAATCATTTATCAACACTATGCAATCAAATGGTCAATTTCTTAGGCATCATGCAAAACGAATGGGCTGGTGCGCAAGCTTTCTCCTCTTTTGATACCTATTTAGCCCCCTTTGTTAAAGCTGATAATCTCACCTATAAACAAGTCAAACAAAGCATTCAATCATTTATATATGGAGTTAACACCCCTTCTCGTTGGGGTTGTCAAGCTCCCTTTACCAATATTACTTTAGACTGGGTCGTCCCTAACGATATGGCGGAATTAAACGCTATTGTCGGTGGTAAAGAAACGCCTTTTAAATATAAAGACTGCGTCGAAGAAATGAGAATGATCAATAAAGCTTTTATTGAAATTATGATTGAAGGCGATGCTAACGGACGAGGTTTTCAATACCCAATTCCAACTTATTCCATCACCAAGAACTTTGACTGGTCTGAAACGGAAAATAACAAATTGTTATTCACGATGACCGCAAAATACGGTACACCCTATTTTTCAAATTATATCAATAGTGACATGGAACCAAGTGATGTTCGTTCAATGTGCTGCCGCCTCCGTTTGGATTTAAGAGAATTAAGAAAGAAATCTGGTGGCTTTTTTGGAAGTGGGGAATCAACTGGTTCCATCGGTGTAGTGACCATCAATATGCCACGTATTGCTTATTTAGCGACAGATGAAAAAGACTTCTACGCACGTTTAACTAAATTAATGAATATCGCTGCTAGAAGTTTAAAGATGAAAAGAGATGTCGTTACTAAATTATTAGATGCCGGCTTATATCCTTATACAAAACGATATTTAGGAACTTTTGCAAACCATTTTTCCACTATCGGTTTAGTGGGCATGAATGAAGCTTGTTTAAATGCGAGATGGTTAAAGAAAGATTTGTCTCATAAAGAAGCTCAACAATTCACTAAAGATGTCTTAAATTTCATGAGAAATAAATTATCTGATTATCAAGAACTATATGGTGATTTATATAATCTAGAAGCAACACCAGCCGAATCAACAGCCTATCGATTAGCTAAACACGATAAAGAAAGATATCCCGATATCATCACTGCTTCCGATAACGACGATGCCCCATATTACACTAATAGTTCACATCTACCAGTCAATTTCACAACCGATATATTTGAAGCATTAGATATTCAAGATGGGCTTCAAACTTTATATACATCTGGAACTGTCTTCCATGCTTTCTTAGGTCAAAAATTGCCTGATTGGCAGTCTTGTATGAAATTAGTCAGAACTATCGCTGAAAATTATCGTTTGCCTTATTACACGATGTCTCCCACATATAGTGTTTGTAAAGATCACGGTTATATCGATGGAGAAGTCTATCAATGTCCAAAATGTGGACAAGCAACAGAAGTATATTCACGTATAACTGGCTATTATCGACCTGTTCAAAATTGGAACGTTGGTAAAACGGAAGAATTCCACAATCGTAAAACATATGTCATTAATGAAAACGAAGAAGTTCATCATCACTGTCAGGAAGAAGAACATGCTTCCGCTTCAAATCATACATTAAAAGGATTAACGCTCTTCACCTCTAAAACATGTCCAAACTGTAAAATAGCAAAAATGCTCCTTGATAAAGCTGGAATTAGCTATACCAATATCGACGCTGAGGATAATCTAGCAATGACTAAAGAATTCGATATTAAAAAAGCTCCAACCTTATTAGTACCTCATGGTGACCATTTCGATATCTATGATAATGCATCCTTAATCAAAGGCTATATTGAAAATAGAAAGTTAAATTAATTATGTACGATATAATCATCATCGGTGCTGGACCAAGTGGAATGAGCGCTGCCTTATATGCGCTTCGTGCTGGTAAAAAAGTCTTATTATTAGAAAAAGAAAATATCGGTGGACAAATTTCCACTTCTCCACGTTTAGAAAATTATCCTTCAATTAAAGAAATATCTGGATTAGATTTCGCCAATAATCTTTTTGATCAAATCCTCAGCTTAGGAGTCGAATTTGAATTAGAAGAAGTTTTATCTATCGTAAAAGAAAACGAATGTTTTAAAGTTCAAACAAATTATAATCTTCATCTAGGAAAAAGCGTCATTATTGCAAGCGGAGTCACCCATCGAAAAATTGGAGTGGAAAATGAAGACTATTATATCGGAAAAGGTTTATCTTACTGCGCTGTTTGCGATGGTCCATTTTATAAAGATGAAGAAGTGGTTGTTATCGGGGACGCAAATAGTGCCTTACAATACACCTTACTTTTAACAAATTACTGCAAAAAAGTGACACTTTGCACATTATTTGATAATTTTTTTGCTGATAATATACTTGTTGAAAGGCTAAAAGATAAAAATAATTTAGCGATTTTTCATAACTTGAATTTAACTAAAATAAGTGGAGAAAAAGAAGTTGAAGAAGTGACATTTAATAATACAAAAACTAATCAAAACGTCACCTTTAAGACTAAGGCTATCTTCATTGCTATTGGTCAAATTCCTAATAACAACATATTCCTCCCTCTTATTGATTTAAACAAAGGATTCATTGTCACAAATGAAAAAATGGAAACTAAAACTCCTGGCTTATACGCCGCTGGAGATTGTCGGTATAAGGAAGTAAAACAAGTAGTCACTGCCACAAATGACGGGGCAATCGCCGCGACAAACGCCATCAAATATTTAGAAGGAATTTAAACTACTTAATAGCCTCTAAGGCTTACATCATCAATATATTGTTTTAAATAAATAATATAAGAATTGGCTTCATCTATATCAATAGGATGGAGTCCTTTTTGAATACAGTTATCACTAGCCACAAATTTTTGTAGTCTTAATCTTTTCGAACCTTTGATTAATTGATACATCTTTTTAATGTTATCAAGATTATGAAACTCTTTAATTAATGTCGTTCTAAATTCATAATCAATGCCGCTAGTGATGAGCAAAGAAATGGATTGTTTAATCTTATTTATATCTAAAGAATTAGTTCCACATGTAAGCGAATATCGATCTTCACTATTTTTAATATCCATTGCGACATAATCAATTAATTTATGATCAATCAAATATTTAATAACGCTCGGATTAGTCCCGTTCGTGTCTAATTTGACTAAATATCCCATTTCTTTTATTTGTTTAATCTCATCAATTAAATCTTTATCTAGGGTTGGCTCTCCACCACTTATGACAACTGCATCTAATATCCCTTGTCTTCTTTTTAAAAATGAAATGACATCATCAAAAGGAATTAGTGGTTCGTTATAATTAATATTAGTAACTAATGGAGAATTATGACAAAATGGGCATTTAAAATTACAGCCTCTTGTAAATAGAGTTGCTGACATATGATGGTCAAAGTCCACTAATGATAATTTTTCAATTCCTACAAACGGCATATATAGATTTTAACATTGTATTAGTAAAATTATTTAATATAATTTTTATAAGGAGGACTAATTATGTCAGAAACAATTTATCAAAATAAAAGAGAACGTGCTGATTATATCTTAAATATAATATTAAATTCTTTATTCATCGGCATTTTTGCTTTTTCACTGCTCTTTGTTTGGGGATCATCAATTAGTGAAACATTTGTCGATGGATATAACAATGTCACATATTGCACCCAAGTAGATGCCATTTATCTATTTAAAACCGGATGGGAAGGTATAAGAGAATATTCTGATAAAGTGATGATTATTAAATTAGTCATTGCATTAATCTCGTATATCTTAACGATTGTTGGGGTTTATATTTGTTCAATTAATGGTCTTATCAATGTTATTAAATCGTTAATTAAAAAAGATGATTTTACCGCACATAAATATTTTATTTTCGGAGCATTAATATATTTAGCTTACTACGCTATGACAGGATTTTTGTTTTCAGGATATGTTAATGAAACAAATATAACTGTCACTTATGCTGCTGGTTGGGGAACTTCTGGAATGAATGTGCTATTAAATATTGGAACGCTCCTTATAGGTGGATATTATTGCTTTACAAAATTTGATAAAGATAATGTCAAAGGTTTCGTTGGCTCTATATTTTTATGTGTTACCATTGGAACGATGATTAATCTTATTCAAAACGCTTCATTTTGTATGTTTTCATTTGCTTCCTTAGGTGAAGGACTCAATTATTCAACGGAAGTTGGATTTATGAATTCATTAATCTTTATCAATGGATATTTTCCTAATAATAAAGTTGAATTTTATGTATTAGCTTTTATAACGTTTGTTCCACTATTTTTATTAGTCGCTTTTGTTTTAACTAACATCTGCATATTTTCATTAAATATCGCTAAAAAAGAAGAAGCAAACGGAACTTATTTGCTTGTCAGCGCCATTATAACAGCTTCCATATTTTTAATTGTTTTAATTCTTTCTAATATTAGTAGTATTTTGATGGCTTCAAAGTTAACAGAATTATATACAAATCGCGTGTTAGGTTTAGCGGGAACAGGGATAATTACTGGATTTGTTTTATCGTTAATTGTTTTAGGTTTTTCTATTACCACTATGGTGTTAACTCAAAACAAGAAAAGTAACAAAAACAAAGTTATAGATGTAGAAATAAACGAAAAATAAAGCTTATTAAATTTAAAAAGGTGAGCGTATGCCCACCTTTTTTTATAATTAAATATCAAATAAATTAAGCCTTGTCGTTACTTCCTAAAACATCGATAATTTTATGTTTAACTAAAGCGCGAACGTTATCTCTTCCAACACCAAGATATTGACGTGGATCAAAATAATCTGGATGGTCATGGAACACTTTTCTTACTCCAGCGGTCATAGCAAGTCTTAAATCGCTATCGATATTTATTTTACAAACTGCCATAGAAGCTGCTTTTCTTAACATATCTTCTGGAATGCCAATCGCATCCGGCATATTTCCACCGTTTTCATTGATGATTTTTACGTATTCAGGAATAACGCTTGATGCACCATGTAAAACAATGGGGAATCCAGGTAAACGACGTGAAACTTCTTCTAAAATATCAAATCTTAATCTTGGTTTTTGCCCAGGTTTGAATTTATAAGCACCGTGAGAAGTGCCAATAGCGATTGCTAATGAATCAACACCGGTTCTTTTAACAAACTCTTCAACTTCGTTAGGATCAGTAAATTGTGCATCTTCATCGCTCACGTTGACAGCATCTTCAATACCCGCTAATTTGCCAAGTTCGCCTTCGACGGTAACATAGCGATCTGGTAAATTATGAGCATAGTCACAAACTTTTTTAGTAAGAGCAACATTCTCTTCAAATGATAATTTGCTTCCATCAATCATGACTGAAGTGAAACCACTATCGATGCAATCTTTACATAATTCAAATGAATCACCGTGATCGAGATGTAAAACGATTGGTAAATTAGTATCGATAAGAGCGGCTTCCACTAATTTCACCAAATAACATGGTTTAGCGTATTTTCTAGCTCCTGCAGATACTTGAAGGATAATAGGTGAATTGCATTCTTTTGCAGCTTCAGTAATGCCTTGGATAACTTCCATATTGTTGACGTTGAAAGCTCCAATAGCGTAGCCTCCTTCATAGGCTTTTTTAAACATTTCTTTAGAGTTAACTAATGGCATATTTTTTACTTCCTTTTCTATGTTATTATACTATTAGATATCAAAAAGTGCTCTTAAAACAATAAATTTATTTATTGAAATAAAAATGATTATTTAATGTTTATATTTAAAATAGGTTAAATATTCTTTTTCCAATTAATGACTAGTTCCGCTTTTGGATTGCTTGTTGCATTAGAAAGAATGTCATCTCCAACTGCACTAATATCAAAAGAGAAGGCATTGCTTTTTAATAGTGATTTTATAATATCGCTATCAATGCCGTCTATCGCTTTTTCAAAATTGATGGAAATGACATTGTTTGAAATACTAAACCATTCATTTTCGGCTTCTTTTAATAAATTTAGGATTGAATTGGTTAATGTTACAGAACAAGATTTGCTCCCAATATTAATTTCATCAATCGAAAAATCAATGCTATATTTAGAGTTGCTTTCTTTTAAGGTTGTCATAAAACTAAAGCAAATTTGTTTGCCGTTAATGGATAAAGGGACATCTAATAAGAGATGATTATTAAATATGTTACAAGAAACATCTTGAATATAAACATAGGTTAAATAATGTTTATCGTTTTCATCTATCTTTTCAAAGATATAAGATTCACCCACCATCTTCGCTCCATGCAATGTTTCATTAATTAATTCTTCACTAATCGTCCCTAATAAGCCGCTTTGCTCACTAATAAAAGCTCCCGGATTAGTGGAAACATTATTATTAAAATCTTGTTTTACCGTTTTTAAAAAATCATCACTAGATACATCTAAACCTTTGTGAAGGGTATAATCAGAAATCCCAAAAGAAGACAAATCTAATGTTTTTATGTAATCTTTTGTCTCTTCGCTAATATAATCGTATCCCCTTAGTAAATATTCAAAAGTGTGTCTTACTTCGCTGCTTTTTAATTTAGATTTATTAAGCATTGTTTCTAAATTTTGAATTATTCCTGATATGCCTAGAGAAGGAAATACATCATCAAAATTATTGAATATTGTGTTTCGTATGGGATATTTATCACTTGAGGAAATGGTCAATCCGTTAAGTGGCACTTCAAAATGAATTGCATTAGATTTGCTGCTTGCTTTTAATTCGCCGTTACTAATTAAAAATTCAAGAATATCAAATAATAAATCATCATCACTAGATTTATTCATAATCTTTCTTGAATCACTAATTAAAGAATAAAAATTATAGGTAATTTCACAATTTTGGTAATCCATCTTTAATGATAATCCAGCACGAGAAAAGGCATCATTAAAGGTATCTTCAATAACATATTTTTTTAATATAGAAAAGCTGATCGATTTTAGATTTGAAATTCTACCTATTTTAACATCTTCAATCTTAAATACAATCTTCCCGTTTACTGGGTAGGTTTCTAGTATGAGAGTATCAATAGAAGTAATTAATCTCACTTTGCTTTTAAAAAGAGGAACATTTATTTCCGCTGCAAAGACGCATTTATCATCATCCATCTCCGCATATAAAGAAGGTATATAATTATTTGCTCCTTCTGGAAGTTGTTCAAACGCTTTTTTTAAGAGAACATCAAGCTCATCTTTTCCCAATTTGATGTCAATTCGAGAATCATCATCAGTGCTAGTTCTTAAAGAGTCTGAAAAGACATTATTAAAGGTTTGTTCTAATGATAATTTAGGATTATTAGCAAAATGTCCACCATCGTAGAAGCAAATATAAAGTAAAGAAATAGGCAAGATAATAACGATAAAAATAATGACTAATGTAATGATAAGTCCTTTGTGTGATTTTCTTTTCTTTTTAGTGGTGATATCTTTTGCGTCCATTTAATTATCCTTTGTTTTATTAATACGATGTAATAAATCTATATTAAAGCATGTTTTATCTAATGGTGTGATAGAAATATATGAATGATAAGTTGCATAACAATCGCTATCTTTATCATTATCATATTCATGTTTAAGGTCGCGATAAGCTACATAGTCTTCATCATTTTTTATAAAATAAGTTGTTTCATTTCGATAATATAAAGTTGTTATTTTAATGCCTTTAACCACTTCTCCAATAGGAAAATTAACATTTAATAAATAGGAAGAAGAAACTAAATTTTTATGAACGATAAATTGATAGAGTTCATCGAAATATTTTTCAACAATATCGAAATTATTTTCGCAAGATATAGCAATACATTTCTTACGATAGGTTAAGCCCATCAAACACGCTCCAATGGTTCCAGAAAAGAGAACATCATAAGAAATATTTAAGCCATGATTACATCCCGAAACCACTAAATCAAAATCAATATTTAAAGAAGATAGGCCAAAAGCAACGCAATCCGCAGGAGTTCCACTCAAAGAATAAACATCCTCTTCATGCTTTTTTAAGTGAAGGGGTTTTCTTAAAGTAATGCTCACTGACATCGCGCTCATCGCAGTTAATGGCGCTACTATTACAACTCTTCCGTATTTAGATAAGAGCTTTTTTAATAATTTAATTCCAGTAGCGTTATAGCCATCATCATTGGTTAATAATATATTCATTGTTTATACCTAAAATTCATTTAAAAAGATCTTTTTCGTTATCGTAATCGATGAATATAGCAATATTAGAACCAATATCTTCGCTTCGATTACTTCCATGATATCTAAGAGCGTTTATCATTGAAATGTAATATCGTTTATTGCTTTCATTTGGCAAATTTTTAATAACCATCACAATATCATTTAATAAATTATCCTTACCGAGTGAGAATAATAAATTGTGATGATAAACATAATTTCTTAATTTTCTAGTTCGTTCTAATTCTTTAATGATATTAGGATTAGTGGAAAATTTAGAAATAATGTTTTTAGAAAGATGAGACATGATCAAATTGATATCGCCAAAATCAAGAGTTTTAATGGCGTCATAATAATCAAGTGGACCATATGTATAAGAAAATGTACGAATATCGATAAATTCACTCTCTTCCATATTTGTTGGAATTTTAAAATAGTATTTAATTTTCGTATAATTGCTATTTCTTGATTCAATTCGGACTTTATAATTATTAAAGGTGTTACATAAAAAAGCTTTGATATAATCTTCTTCTTGTCTTAATAAAGAAAATAAAACGCTCGATAAGTCATAGCAATATTGCGTTAATTGAAGAAGAGAAAACATCGAAACCTTATTTTTTTCTTTAGTTAAAGTAATGTAATTATTATAAATTTCCAAACATTTATCATAGCCAAGAGAAGTTAGCCATTGATAAAATAATTTTTCAATTGTTTTATCCGATATTTCAATTGATTGTCTGAGTAATATTTCTTCTTTATCCATGTTGTTTTACCAACATTTATTTTATCAAAAATAGATGAAGAGTATAATTATTAAAGATGAAAGCCCTATCTCCCTTAAAAAAATATAAAGGAAAAGTCCTACTGGCACCATTATTAAAGTTATTTGAATGCATAACTGAATT
>CAVDWX010000023.1:0-2791 GCA_963612735.1 Gemmiger formicilis
GTTAAAGAAATTAATAGTGCTGAAGAAGCGCTTAAACTAAAAGGTTTTGAACTTAACGCCATAAAGGACACCTCCATCTTAAAAAAAGGAGAATATTATTTTTCTGACCTTGAAGGATGTCAAGTTTATGATGAATCTATTAACCTACTAGGTCAAGTAAGCAAGGTAGAAGAATATCCATCAACGATTACGTTAAGAATTAAAAGAAAAAACAATAAAGACTTCTTTGTTCCTTTTGTTAATGAATTTATTAAAAAAGTCGATATTAGAAAAAAAGAAATCATTATTAAAGTAATTGAAGGAATGCTATGAAAATAACGATACTCACTTTATTCCCCGAGATGTTTGATGGATTTTTAACTAATTCCATCATAAAAAGAGCAATCGCTAAAGACTTAGTGGAAGTTAAGATAGATAACATTCGCGACTATACATTAGATAAATATCGACGTGTCGATACTCCACCTATTGGAGGAGGAGCGGGTCTTATTATGAAGTGTCAACCCATTGTGGATGCCATTAACGCTAATAAAAGTGATAGAAGTAAAGTGATTATGTTATCGCCTCGAGGAGCTACATATAATCAAGAAAAAGCCCATCAATTATTAAAAGAAAATAAAGATTTAATCTTAATATGTGGCCATTATGAAGGAATTGATGAACGAGTTAATAAATATGTTGATGAATCCATTTCAATTGGTGATTATATCTTAACCGGAGGAGAAATTGGAGCGATGGCAATATCTGATTCCATCATTCGACTAATCGAAGGAGCAATTGATGAAGAATCAACTAAAGAAGAATCGTTTGAAAATGGTTTATTAGAATATCCTCAATACACTGAGCCTTATGAATATAACGGCGATAAAGTTCCTGATATTTTATATTCAGGTAATCACGAAGCCATCAAAAAATATCGTCAAAAAGAATCATTAAGACTAACTAAATTATATCGACCTGATTTATTTATGAAATATAAATGTAATAAATTAGATTACAAATTATTAGAGGAATTAGAAGAAAATAACGAAAATCCTTCCTGGCTATTAGAAGCGCTTAAGAAAGGACATAAATTCATTAAATAATTAAAATCCACCCATTCCTGGAAATCCACCTGGAGGCATTCTACCGGTTTTACGGTATGTCTCCATTTTTTTCATCATTTCTTTCATTTGTTCATATTTTTTTAAGACGCGATTAACTTCTGAAATATGAACGCCCGCGCCATTAGCGACTCTTAATTTACGTGAATATTTAAATATTTCTGGATTCTTTCTTTCTTCTAATGTCATCGATGAAATGATGACTTCGAATAATTTCATTTCCTTTTCACCGCGTTCTTGCTGTTCTGGGCTAATTTTAGGCATTCCAGGAATTAGTTTTAATAAACCACCTAATGAGCCCATGCGTTGGACCTTTTTCATTTGATCTAGCATATCATTTAAATCAAACTTGCCTGACATCATCTTATTAACTGTACGTCTCGCTTCTTTTTCATCGAGTTCTTCTTGAGCTTTTTCAACTAAAGTTAATACATCCCCCATCCCTAATATGCGATCCGCCATACGGTCGGGATGGAAAGTATCTAAATCAGTAATCTTTTCACCTAATCCCATGAATTTAATAGGAACGCCGGTTAAATGTCTAATAGAAAGTGCTGCTCCACCACGAGCATCGCCATCAAGTTTAGACATAATCACTCCAGTCAACGCTAATTTTTCATTAAAACTAGAAGCGACATTAACAGCGTCTTGACCCGCCATCGCGTCCACTAAAAGCAATATTTCATCGGGATTAATTTCATTTTTAATGTTATTTAATTCGTCCATCAATTGCTCATCAATTTGCAATCTACCCGCGGTATCAATGATTAAGACATCGAAATGTTCGTCATTAGCTTTTTGTCTGGCAATTTTACTTATTTCAACAGGATTAACATCAGTCCCCAAGTTGACAACAGGAACATCGATTGATTTCGCTATTTGTTCTAATTGATCAATAGCCGCAGGTCGATAAACGTCACACGCCGCTAGTAAGACTTTTTTCTTTAATTTATTTTTCATTAAATAAGCGAGTTTACCAGCACTTGTAGTTTTTCCACTTCCTTGTAAACCAACGAGCATAATAATGGTGGGTCTATTATTAGCGTAATGAATAACACTATCTTCGCTTCCTAATAAATCCACTAATTCGTCGTGAACAATCTTAACAAGCATTTGAGAAGGGTTGAGTTTTCCAATAACGTCTTCCCCAATCGCTTTTTGTTTAACATTATTTAAAAAATCTTTAACAACTCGATAATTAACATCCGCTTCGAGAAGTGCAATTCTTACTTCTTTCAGCATTTCTTCCATGTTGGATTCGCTTAATCGAGCTTGTCCTCTTATCTTTTTAAAGATGAGCGATAATTTATCAGCCAATGATTCAAATGCCATGATGTATAATCTCCTCAATATCTTCTATTTCTTTTACTTCATCTAAATTTAAAGCTTTCTTTTTAATGCTTTCTAATCTAGAAAGAACTTCTTCATTTCTATGTAATAAATGTAATTTTTCTTCGCATTCATCTAATTTATTCATTCCCTTTTTTAAGGCGTCTTCAACCGCACTTCGAGAAATATTTTTATTTAATGCAATTTCAGAAAGAGAAAGGTTATATAAAAAATAAGATGATAAAACCTCGTTTTGGGTCGATGATAAAAAAGAATTATATAAATCAAACAAATTAGTGTATCTAATCATTTTATCGATATTATTCATCTTTATTTCCTAAACATAATCCGTATAAATA
>CAVDWX010000024.1:0-10145 GCA_963612735.1 Gemmiger formicilis
CAAGAAGATTTTTTTCTCTATTCTTGCGATTTAATTCTTCTGATTTTTTAGCTTCTTTACGATTCTTTATTGCCAACTTAATAGCGCATAAAACGGTAATTAGAACAATGAAGGCAAATATAGAAAGTACAACTATAGTTTGCCATAACATTTGTTTAGGAGCACTTTCTCCAGGCCCATAATATTTAATGAAATTAATTTTATAAGATAATTCAACCGCTTCATGTCCCCATTCATCGACAGCATTAATCTTCACGGTATAGGTTCCTATCTTATTAACAACGAATTCATTTTCATCATTATTTAAAATAAGAATGAGATTATCATCTTCATCATATATTGTGATAACAACATCGATTAATTCATCTAAATAGTCATAAGCAACAAAGGTTGGAAGAGTAAATGTATAATTGATAAAACCTGATACTTCTCTAGTCCCATATGTATAAATAATAGGAATATTTTCATCACTAGGAATATAAGGATTAATTCTTTCGCTAGAATCTAAAACATAATCTGCAATCATTCCGTTTGCATTAAAAAAGGTAAACCCACATTTAGCGTTATTCAATTCTCTAGATTTAAAATCTTGTTTATAGAAAGTATAGGAATAATTAGGCTTTGAAGTATTAAGAAAATATACATTAATCGTATTATCAATAATTCCTACTTCAATATATGTTAAATCCTTTATATCAACAAAAAGATCAACATTGATAAAAGTATCTAATCCTCCTAAATATTCTCCATTTAATTTTCCTGTTCCAATCAGTTTAATTTGTTCATTAATCTTATTAATGCTAATTAGGACATAATTATCTTTATTCAAATAATAAGGATAAATTCCGACATAACTATTTTTCCCAAAGCTTCTGGTGATAGATAAGTAAGCACTAATGTAGGAATTTTGAATATTTTTATTAGTTAATGCATTGACTTCTCCTTTATGAGAATCAATGAATAATTCTTCCCAAGATTCATTTATATAATTATCTTTTAATGTCCAGTTACTAGCGTAATCAGAACCAGAAAAAATAAAATTATCTTCTTCTCTTTGACCAAATTCAAGTAAGGAAATATCTTTCGGATGAATTGGATTAGCGTTACATTTAACATCACTTATAGTGATTTCACCAGTTTTTAAACCATAAAACCCAATGAGAGGAACTTGATCAATAAATTTAGAGGCAGTTTCTCCACCATTTGGATAAGTAAAAGCATCCATATTCCAAAGTGGGGTATACCAGGTATGAACTTTATTATCTTTCCCCTTATCAATAACATACATTTGATAGCAATCGACAGTGCGAGATAGATAAGTAACTCTTCGTCTAATGACGCCCATATCAAATCCGTTTTGTAAACTTATTGAAGATTCATTTCGTATTTTATTAAAGTTAGCATCGATACCACACGGATATTCATTATCCGTAATAAATCCAGAATAATCAGACCATAAACTTTTAAGTTCATCGACAGATTGATACCCTTTCGCGCTATAAACTATTTTAGGGTCATCCCAAGGATTATTTGCTCCTTGATAAACATTTTTACTAACTCCATCAAGAGTCACTAAAATATGGAAACCATCAATGGTTTTAAGTGTAGCATTCCACTCTAAAAAACATATCACATAATTTTGATCATCATAATAAAAACTATAACCGATACTAGTACCACTAGTTTCTAAAGCATTTGATTTAACATGGGCTTTAAAATCCACTCTTGGAGTAGTGAGCTCTAAGTTATTTGCAACCAAAAAAGATGAATTAAAATTGTTGTTATCATAAGTGATAAGGCCAGTTATATTATCGATATTAGCCTTAGAAGGCGTCTCGCCTTTAACTTCAAAAGCAGCTGTTAAAGTAGAAGTGTCTTGAATATTACCGAATTCAATATCTGAATAAGTAATCGCTCCGGCATTAAAATTCCAAAAGCCAATAGAAGGTTTGATATAGGCGAACTCGCTTTCCACTCCCTTAGGCGCAGTAAAAGCGTCGATAGCGTATTTAGGTGAGAAAAAGCTCATTGGAGTAACTTCGTCATTTCCAAAGGCATCGATTTGGATTTGCATAACATCGACAAGTCTATTCTTATAAGTAGTTCGATCAACATATAAAGTCATATCAAAACCGCGATCAGGAGTAATCGTTGAACCACTTGAATTATCAGTGCTAGAAGTACTTCCTTTGTAAACGTGGAACATATTTATACCAATACCACTATCGCGACTACTACCCGTAAACCAGCCACCAAAATCAGTCCATATATCATTAAATAAAGAAGCACCCTGAAATACTCCATTAGGAAGTTTTGCTAATTGATAATGATTATTAGATTCTAAACCATTTACTTTCGCATAAAAAACAGCTTCTGAAATAGTGTCAGTCGTTTGCGTTCCCCATTTTAAAGAAAAATTAATAAAGTTGATATTATCATAATAAATGTTAAAGCCAATCCAATCATCTTTAATGGATTTATAAGATTTATTCTCCACATGAGTTTTTAAATAATAAGAAGATGATAAAGTATCAAATTGATTAGTGGAAACAAAGCATGTATGAAAGCCACTTGGTTCAGAAGTTATGCTTTGATTTTGTTCGTCAACATCAAAGGCATATCCACCCCATTTTAATTTAGTATTAAATAAAGAAACATCAGCTTTTGTAACATTATATTTTTCATTAACTATATCTTCACTTGCTTTAGCCGCTTCATGATTAAAGCAACCATAATCATTAAAACTAAAAGATGATAAAAGAGCTAATAAAGATAACGAAAAGATTGATAATTTCTTCATAATTACTTAATTTTTCCTTTTTTCTTGTAATAAAAATATATTTTTATGCCGATATAAAGCAAAATGATAAGTGGGACACTAATAAAAATAGCATACGCAATAGGAATCGAACTATCATAAGGAACATAAGTAAAGATATCATCATAGACATCATTATCGATATGACTCGATCCGCCTTTAACCTTAATCACATAAATATAGGTTCCAATATATTCATTATCAGTAGCACTCACTTTGACTTGATAATTACCAGCTTTAAGCGGAATAAAATAATCTTCTCCATCTAAATAAATAAGTTCATTATTCGGATCAAATAGGACGATATCGTAACTAATAAGTTCGCCGTTATTGTTATATGCTTCAAATTCAGGAACATTTATTTTCTTATTAATAGTCCCGCTAGTGGTTAACGTAGATAAAGGTTCCACTACGGGAATAGGCAATATTTCATCATGAGAAACATTAATGGAAAAATTAGAAACGGTCGCTTTTTTAGTGTTATATAGATAAAATCCAACTTTTGGAATAAATGAAGAATCTTCATCTTCTTTTTCTTTTAGACCAGTAAACATAAAATTATCTAAGCCAAAATTAAGCTCATAATCATTTACTTTGACATAAATAGAATCACACTCTTTACCAGCATAAGTTTTTCTTGTTTTGCGAGCGTAAAAAGTAATTTCATCAGTGGGTTCAAGCTCACATTTTTCTAAAGTGGAAGGATTTTTATTTATATTATCTCTATCAGGCCAGGTCGAATGCCATTCATTATTATTTTCATCATTTTTATCAATCCATTTATTTTCTTCGCTTCGACAGTAGTAGCTAACATGTGTAGAGCCATCAATTTTAACATATACTTGGACTTCAAAAATATGTCCATCTTTACTACTTTCTTCACTAGAACTAGCAAACTTAATGTAACAAATTACCCAGTTATTGCTATCTTTATACCACGGAATAAGACCGAAATGGAGTTCTTTATCAGCCTCTTTTTCAGCATCTATTAAGTCTTTAGAAGTGGTTGTCGCAGTAAATGTTGCTTGTAAAGATACTTGAGCACCGCGAACATTTTTAAACTGGTCGGTTAATAAAACATTACGCGTAAAAAGTTTATCTTCATCAGTTGAATTAGTGTTAAAAGTGAATGTTTGATTATTTTTATCAATTTCCCATAAAAAATTAGAGGAAGTGTCATCCCATTTATCTAAACTATAATCGACAATTAGATTATCTTCATTTGCGTATGCAGTATTAAAATCACTAATATTAGATACACTAAAACCACTAATAAGAATAGTTAAAGAAAATAGGAAAATAAGTAACTTCTTTTTCATAATCATTTATTGAGGTTGACGTCCTCGAGTTGATAAACGCCGTAATCTAAATAAGTATAAACAATGGGGTTAATTTGGGCGATACCACACCAAGGTAGCCAAAGCGTTCCATCTTTATTAGTGGGATGATATAAGAAGTCGCTCACTTGACAAGCTTCCGCCATTAAGCAAGGATATCTCCATCCTCTGGAACTATCAAAATCAGACAAATACTTAGTGGCGTTTTGTAATAAAATAGCGACATTTTTATAAATAGATAGATTAGTTAATTCATAAATTTTAAATAAGTCATACCACACCGCTGCGGCAAAACAGTCTGCGCCGGCGTGACCTGTAGCAATAATTGAAACTCCCATTACATGCCCGTTAACATAAGGGCAATATGAAGCATCAGTTTCATTAGCGGGGCAAGCATAATCATAAACAAAAATCCAAGAAAGCATACAACACGCTGCATGTCTCATCGCTTTTTCATAGCGTTCATCATTAAATAATTTATAAGCATATCTAAATCCATACATGGCATACATCGCTGCTTCTTTATCCACCACATTAGCGTTATCGCATGTTCCACCGACATATTTGCCCATTTCTAAATAGATATGTTTATATGAATAATTAGCAGCTTTTAAGGCAGCTACTTTATAATTCTCGTTTTTAGTCTCATCATACATACGCACTAAAAGACGAATAGCAATTGGCGTATTTATCTTAAATTTAGCGGGATCACTTGGATCGTTACCAATATTGCTATCATCAAATAAAGTAGAATCGGGAATGCCTCCATCTTTAGTATAAGCGCGATTGAATGAACCATCTTCGTTTTGCGTTTCAATCAAACTATCAACAAGACGTGTACAAAAACTAAGCCACTCATCATTAATAACGCCATTTTCTTTTCCATATAAATAAGCATCGAGTACCCCTTCTGCTCCATCGCAAAGCATTCTTAAATAAATAGTGGCATAATTCATAGAGCCAGTACGATGAAGCGAATTAGAAGAACCTTCCCACCAAATATAGGGAAGTTTATTTGAATCAGGATAAATAGTAGAAGAAGTCCAAAAATCAACAATCTTTTTACCCTGTTCTAAATAAGTATCATTATTTTTAATTAGACCTTGACGATATAAATGGGCACCAACAGAAGTTTGTCGACCGACAAATCCCATTTGGAAAGAATAAGGGCCTTTAGAAGAATTTGAATTTAAATTTAATTCCCAAGGAACGCCATACGAAGTAACACCATTCACATTAAATTCAGCAAATTCAGAACTAAAACAATCAATATTTTGTTGATAGACAAGTTCATTGCTGACTTGTTCGCATGTTGATTTTATATATGAATAAGATTTTTCATATGAATCCACTAATGCATCATTAAAATCAGTAGTTTTACCGATGATGAGTCCTACCTTATATTCGTGATAATGTCTTTCACTTACTTCGTGAAAACGTTTAGACCATCCAGCACCACTATCGAATGTGGCAGGTCCTTCGGCACAAGGATAACAAAACGTAATCGCAATATCAGAAGCCTTTTCATCAGTTTCGCTTTCAAAACCTAATGAACCATACTCTAAATCATCATTAACATCGCCGTCCGAACCACCACCAAGTTCACCATTAACCGTAATATTAGGTTCAGCATGAACAATAGAAAGATAATAGGAATTATTTTTATTTCTTATCATCGTAAGAGGTATGCCCATACGGGTCTCTTTTACATAAACTTGTGGATTATATAAATTAGTGACTAAAGCACTGGAATCATTATATTTAGCATCTTTATAAAGGGTAGAAGGAATAAAAAAATCGAAATCATCAACACTAGTGGATTTCATACCGTTTTTAAGAGTGAAAAGCGATTCAAACCCAGCATCTTTATTTTTGGCTTTGATGACTGTTACTTTTCGATTAACGGTAATTCCATATTCTTGGCTTAAATAATAGCTATCCATAATACGGAATTCTGATTTAGCAGTGGTTTTAATAAGGGCAATGCAGTGATATCCATAATTAGTTTCAGTGACAGCATTATATCCTTGAGCATAATCATGAGTTTCATACATTCCAAAAGATTCCACTCCGCGAACAGAGATTTTCGCTGGTTTATCATTATACGCAATTAGCTCATTCGATTCGTTATCATAAATATATATGCCATATAAGTTATTATTATCTTTAACAAAAGATATGTAAGAATCATTATTTTTTAAAGCCTGATTCCCATCAACTAAACAGATTGCACCAGAAGGAGCATCCTCGGCTTTAAAATAGCCTTTTAAAGTTTTATTGGAGACACCACCACAACTTGAAATAGACATCATCAATACTCCTAATAATAAGATAAATAATTTTTTATATTTCATAACCAATCTCCTATTTCATACCCGTCATAGCAATGCCTTCGACGAAATATTTTTGACAAACTATATATAAAACAAGAGTGGGAATTAAGCCAATTATTGATGCCGCCATCATCAAAGGATACGGAGAACTATTTGACGATTGAGTGGCGACAATCAATAGCTGTATGGTACGCATACTTGGCTCACTATTTACATATAATAAAGGACCCATATAGTCGTTATAACAGCCGTTAAAAGAAAGAATTATTTGAGTGATAATCGCAGGCGTTGATAAGGGTAAGATAATCTTAAAAAAGACCCCAAATTTAGACATACCATCAATCGATGCTGCTTCCTCTAATTCTTTAGGAAGAGTGCGAAAATATTGATATAAGAAAAACATCGTCATCGCACTACCAAACATACCAGGGACAATAATAGGCAAAGGTGTATTATCCCAGTGATAAAAATCTTGGAAAAGTAAAAATGAAGGAACCATCGTAATAATTCCAGGTATAACCATGGTTGATAATAAAATATAAAAGACGATTTGCTTGCCTTTAAAATTAACGCGAGCAAACCCATATGCCGCCATCGCGGAAGTGAGTACACCCACAATAATTGGAGGAGTGACATAAAGAATAGTATTTAAAAAGGCACGCCAAACAGGAATCCCACTCGCTGCACTCTCAGTAAAAAATTTATAATAAGCACCAATATCAATAGTGCCATGAATTATCCAATCAAAAGTTGCACTAGTTGGATCATTAAACGAAACACCTAAAGCATAAATAAAAGGGAAAATAAAAATTAACGACATTAAAATCAAAATCGAATAAGCCACGATTTTAGAAATGTAAAATGACATTTTGTGTTTTTTTCGATGTTTGATATTAGTATTAGGAGTCATAATTTACCCACAATCTAGATCCCACAAATTGGAATGCTGAAATAATTAAAATAAAGACACCGAGAATAATTCCACACGCTGCGGCTTGTCCTCTAAAATTACTCGTTGTTCTGATATATATAAACCATACTGGAGACATAGCCCAATCTGGGGTGCCATGTGATCCTGCCATCGCTTGAAAACGCGAAAATTCTTGAAGGGTGCCAGATATACCAGTTACTAAAATATAAAAGACAGTTGGAGATAAAGCGGGCAAAGTAATGTATTTAAATTTTTGTAAAAAGTTTGCCCCATCAATCGAAGCTGCTTCATAAAGCTGTTTATTAACTCCTTTTAAAGAAGCATATAAAAGCAAAATTGAGGTACCAAGCCCAGACCAAATTCCCATAATAATCATGGAAATAAGGAAATTTTTATCAGAAATAAAATTGATATCAGTCGTTATCCAACCGAGTTGTTTTAAAACTTGATTAATAACTCCATATCCTTGAGCGTACATCGATTGCCATATAAAAGCGATAGCAATACCTCCACATATTGTTGGTACATAAAATATCGATTTAAAAATAAGAGAACCTTTCGGATTTGACACTAATAAGTTAGTTAAAATAATAGCGATGAAAATTCCAATAGGAACAGCAAGGCACATAATCAACACATTGATCATCCCTTGCATAAATAAAGGTTCTTCAAACGCAGTAATATAATTTTGTAAGCCAATAAAGTGTGAGCCTTCGACCGTTGCATAAGTATCGGTAAAAGAAATATAAATGGCGTATCCAAGTGGGAAAGCTAAAAATAAAATCGTTCCTAATAATAAAGGAGAAATAAAAAGCCAGCCCGTCAACGCTTCTTTTCTTCGCTTAATATGGGCACTAGTCTTTTTCTTTTTATATTCGACATCTCTAACCATATTTATAACCTTAATTTATCGTTAACGATGTCTCTTGCTTTATTAAGAAAATCATCAACGTTCATTCTTTCTGTTTCAATTTCAGAAAAAACTTTTTCGCTTAATTTATCATAGCCTTCACTCTTCCAAAGTTGATTAGAATGATAGCTCCATAATCCAACAGGTTGACCTTCAGCGGCATCGAGGAAACACTTAAAATTAGTGGGCTTGTTATTTGATTCTCTTTCAATATAATCTTCCTGCTCCGCTAAAGAGGGGTAAACAGGGATTTGAAATCCAGTCGCAGATAAAAGTTCTTGTCCTTCTTTAGAAGCGATGTATTCAATTAATTTCCACGCAGCTTCTTTATGCTTAGAGCCATTATATAGCGAATAACCAACTGAACCACTCCATGCATTTTTGCTAGGATTTATACTATTTGCCGGAACAGGACATACATCCCAATCAAAATCTAATTTTCGAAAAGCTGCAACTTTACTTTTTAAACCAATATAGCACGCTAACATCTGGTTAGAAAAAAGCTTAGAAGCATCGCTTCCAGTTGTCCAAGAAGCAGGAGGAGTTATGCAGTCATAGACATAAGCACGCTGTAAATCTTCATATCCTTTTTTAAGGCCACTTAAAGTAGTTGGATCAGTCGGGAAAGAGGTTCTATCTTCATTAAGAAAGTCTCCACCTGCAGACCAAACTAAACCTTCAATAGATAAGCCACCCACTCCATACATTGTAATAACACCTTTACTATTTATTTGCATAAGTGATTTCCACATGGTAAAGGCATCTTCAATATTCATGATATTAGAATTATCTGGATAAGGAATGCCGGCTTTTTTAAAAGCAGATTTATTATAATACATGACAGTCGGACCAATATCTTTAGGAAGAGCAATAAGAGTACCTTCACTGCCTCCGCATGTACGAGTATCAAAATTATAGCGATATCTAGATATAGCTGATTGATACATCTCATCAATATTTATCAAATTGCTAGATTCAACATAGGGATCTAAATTTTCACACTTACCGCCACCGATTTCTGTCCAAGCCATAACGTCTCCATCAGGCATTAAAAAGACATCAGCAATGTCATTACCAGTTAATCTATTGGAATAAGCTTCTTCATAAGAAGATAGAATTGTCAACTCAACTTTTATGTTTGGATATCTAATATTAAAGCCTTTAAGCATCGTATCTAAAACGCTTTTTTCAATAGATTGGCCATCCCCATCCCAATGCACCATCTCAATAGTGCACTTTTCTCCGTTATAAGGATTAGCTTCAAATAAATCATCATACTTGCTCATGATGGCTTTAATATCATCGCTATCAACATCATTATCATCATCCCTATTAAACTGCGAATTGATAATACAACTCGATAAAAGAAATGAGGTAGCAACAGCAAGAATTGGGAAGATAAATTTATGCTTATTATTTATTAATTTCATAATTTTAATTAGGAAGATTAGTTTCTATTATAGATACAAATTTGTGTGATGAATTATTTGATAAATTTATAAGAAGATAAGAGAGAATTTCCCTCTTATCTCCTTTTTATTTTTAGTTATTTGATTAATTTCTTTTTATAGACAACAAGAATAGTTGTTCCACCAATAAGAATTAAAGACGCAGTAATTGAAACAAGAGCAACAATTAAACCGTTATTAGTTTTATCAGCAATTTCAATAGAGTTTGAATTAATGGTTAAAGAAGCATCAATTTCATCTCCGTTAGCGCTAGCCCAAGCCACTAATCGAGCGTAGGCATCTTTATATTCTTTATCGCTAGAAATAAGTTTACGTGTCTCTAAACTTAATAAGTTCCATGCCGCTTT
>CAVDWX010000025.1:0-7584 GCA_963612735.1 Gemmiger formicilis
TAATCATAGAGGAGCGGATAATATGGAAAACCCATTTTCAATATCATTTGGAAGAATTTGTAAAAATGTCATTGAAAGAGATCAAGAAATGCAACCTATTTTAGAAGATTTCAATACGGAGCCAACGTGGAATACAGTTTATATTCTTACTGGTCCAAGAGGTTGTGGGAAAACAGTTACACTTTCACACATACTTGATGAATATCGTAAAAAGAATAACTGGATAGTCGCTCGACTCTTACAAAGTAAAAATATGTTAGAACAATTAGCGGGCACCCTTTATGAAAATAGCCTTAATAAGCTTAAATCTTTTAAAGTTGAATTCTCATTTTCCTTTCAAGGATTAACTCTTTCTATTAAGGGTGAAAAACCAGTTTCCACTATTCATACCTATTTAGAAAAATTGCTCCACTATTACAAAAAGAAAAACATCCACGTCCTAGTGGCTATTGATGATGTCGTTAAAGATGAAGGCATGGTTGATTTCATCCGTGCTTACCAAGGGTTTTTAATGAATCATTACGATGTGAGACTACTAATGACTGGATTATATAAAAATATCGCTAAATTAGAATTGGATCGTTCTTTAACTTTTCTTATTAGGGCTCCTAAATTGCTTCTTCCCCCTCTATCTTTAGTCTCTATTGCTAAACAATATAAAGAAACCTTTAATATTGAGGTAAATATTGCTAATTCATTAGCAAAGTTCACTAAAGGTTACGCTCTTGCCTATCAAATTCTTGGAGACATCTTGTTTAGAAATAAGGAATATAAACTAAGTGAAAAAGTCTTAAATGAATTTGATGAAAAATTAAATAATTGGAGCTACGGCTTAATATATGAAGAATTGAGCGAAAAAGAAAAAGAAATTATCAAAATTATCGCTGAAGGCTATACCACTAATCAGGAATTAATGGACAAATTAAAAATGAGTAAAGGTAACCTTGCTATCTATAAAAAGAAGCTCTCGGATGAAGGCTTAATTAGTGTTAAAACTAGAGGGCAAGTCGAATTTAGCCTTCCTCGTTTTGATAAATTTGTTCAATTAAGAAAAGAATTATACGAAGACTAATTTATTAGATATTTGATTTCTTCTGTTTTAAATCCAAGGGATGTCACTTTATTTAAATCTACATCCTTAGCTTTAACTCTCCAATATAGATTAGGACTATCTTTATTTTGATTAAGAAAACGGAATATCACTAGATAGTCACTGCTCTCTCTTAAATAGTTAAGTATTTCTATATCATATCTATTTTCTTTTTCATCTATAGAAAAAGCATCATTACTAATACTGATATAGTTATATCCTTCTTTAAAGGGTAAAGAAAATCCCCACTCAGTTTTTCCTTCGCAAATAAAAGAATAATTCTTATAGCCCAAAATCTTGGCTGTAGATATATATCTAGGATTTTCAAATATATCGAGTGTTTCTTGATAATCAATAACTTTGCCGTTATCAATAACAGCGATATGACCCGCTAAAAGGGAGGCTTCATCCTTATTATGTGTAACAATAATCGCATCCTTATTAAACCTTTTTAAAACATCTTTCATTTCGATTTGAAGGGTTGTTCTTAAATGTTCATCTAAAGCGGAAAAAGGTTCATCAAGTAAGATGATTTCGGGAAAAGAAACTAAGATCCTAGCAAGAGCTACTCGCTGTTGTTGACCCCCTGAAAGTTGAGAAGGCTTATGATTTTGTAAACCTTCTAACTTAAGCAAAGATATTATTTCTTTATATCTATCTTTTTTAATAAAAGAAAGAAAGCGTGGTATATATTTCATTCCACACATAATATTGTCTTTAACATTCATATTGGGAAATAAAGCATAATTTTGAAATAGATATCCCACTTTTCTTTTCTGAGGTGGAAGATTGATATGCTTAGAAGAATCAAATAGAGTTCTTCCATTTAAAATAATGACTCCTTCATCAGGTTTAATAATGCCGGCGATACATTTTAAGGTCATCGACTTCCCACTTCCTGAAGCTCCAAGTAAGGCAGAAATATTAGAAGTAGATAAATCAACATCTAATTTAAAAGAACCAAAATCTTTTTTAATCCTGACAATTAAGCTCATTGATATTTCCTTTCTTTTTGCTGCTATCAGTCTTTTCAATGATATTAACAATGATTAACACTACCGCGGATATGGCAACATTGATCAAAACCCAAATTAAAGCATTCTTCGAATCGTTAGTTCTCCAGAATTGATATACCGTTGTCGATATCGTCGCTGTTTTTCCCGGTGTATAACCAATTAACATTGAGGTCGCCCCGTATTCTCCTAAAGCACGTGCAAAAGCAAGAACACTCCCCGCTGCAATTCCGTTTTTACAAGCAGGAACCCTAATTCTCCAAAAGACATAATGATTGGATAAGCCTAATGTTTTTCCAGCATAGGCTAAGTTTTCATCAAAGTTTTCAAATGCACCGCGAGTAGTTCGATACATTAATGGAAAGGAGACAAATGCTGAAGCAATGATGCCCCCCTTCCAATCCATGGCAATTTGAATACCTAATTCCCCTAAGAATTTTCCAACTGGATGAAGTGGACCAAATATCAAAAGTAAGAAGAACCCGCATACCGTTGGAGGCAAAACTAAAGGAAGTGTCAAAATAACATCTAATATTCCTTTCCATACTTTAGGCAGTTTCTTGATAAAATAGCCTAAAAATATTCCTAAAAAGAAGACGATGACACTGCTAAAAAAAGCGATGCGAAGCGAATTCCAAAGGGGAAATAAATCCATTTTTTACCTTATTTAGTAGTTGATAATGGAGTAAATCCAACACTTTCAAAGACTTTACCAGCTTCTTCAGTTTGTAAATATGATAAGAATTCACTAGCTAAATCTTTTTGAGGAGCATTTTTTAACAAAGCAGCCGGATAAATAACTTGTCCACACATCTCTTTAGTCGCGGTATCCACGACTTTTAAATTTGCTGAATAAGCATCCGTCGCATAGATGATTCCGCAATTAGCGGTGCCTTGAGAGACAAACGTAGTCACTTCTTTAACATTAGTGCCGTATGTCAATAATTTCGCACTATTTAATTCTTCTTCGTTTAAACCAAAGTAAGTAAAGATTTTTTGCGTATATTGTCCCACTGGAACATCACTATTTCCAATTGCTAAGACAAAGCCTTTTTCTTTGTTGACTAATTTGTCTTTTAAATCAGTAAAACTAGTAACTGTATCAGTGGCTTCTTTTCTAACTGCTAAAGCAACCTTATTTTCTAATAAGTCTAAACGAGTAGAATGATCGATGAAGTCTTTCGCCCCTTCAGTTCCAGAATCAACATCCAATTGATTCATTTGTTTAGGAGCAGCAGAAATAAATAAGTCACAAGCTGCCCCATTTTCAATTTGAGTCTTTAAAGTGCCTGATGAATCAAAATTGTAGGTGATTTTGAGATTGCTATGAGCTTTTTCATAATTTTCTTTAATAGTGTTCATGGTTTCAGTCATCGAAGCCGCAGCAAAAACGATGATTTCTTTTTTGCTAGAAGAACATCCCGCTAATGACATAAGCAAAGCGCATGATACGAAAGTAAGAGTTTTAAATTTGTTCATTGATATATACCTCCTTATTTTGATTTATCAATACGAGCACAGTCTCTTTTACTACCTCGTAATAACCTAATTGCGTGGTCTAAAACTCCTTTAATAATTTCAAATGATTCTCTTACAGATTTAGGAGAACCTGGGAAATTAATAATAAGAGTCTTACCTCTAATAACTGATACACCCCGAGATAGCATGGCCTTGGGGGTATATTTCATCGATTCGTAGCGGATGGCTTCGGATATACCTAACGCTAAACGATCCTTAACTTCTAATGTCGCTTCTGGGGTTAAGTCTCTTGGGGAGAAGCCTGTTCCACCAGTAGTGATAATTAAATCTAATCTTCTCTGATCAGATAATCTAATCAGTTGTTCTTTTAAGGGGGATATACCGTCTGGTAAAAGTAATGTTTCTACGACATTAAAGCCTTCATTCTCCAATAATTTTACTAAAATTGGACCTGATTCATCTTTTCTTTCACCCTTAAAACCTTTATCTGAAAGAGTGATAACTGCGGCTTGAAAAGGGAATTCAAAGTCTCTATCTATCACTTCAATAGTGTCACCTTCATGGATGATACCACCATTTTTTACAATAGCAAACGTTCCCATCTTTGGCATAATGCATTCGCCCATTTTATAATAGATGGGGCAGTGATCATGACACTCTTTACCTAACTGCGATATTTCAAATATGACTTCGCCACATTTAAGCCAACTACCGACTTCTAAATGATGGATATCCACTCCTTCAACGATGATATTTTCTCCAAAATCACCCGGATTTACCTTGGCCCCTTTTAAATTAAATTCATCAATTCGTTCCTTATCTAAGAAGGAGACTTGTCGATGCCAATTGCCCGCGTGAGCGTCACCCACTAATCCATAATTTTCTTTTACTTCAATAAAGGAGACGGGTTTTTTACTCGTCCCTTTAATTTGAGAAATACAAATATTAATAATCTTCCCCATTAGTAATTAAATTCTCCTGATTTACCACCCGTTTTTTTGACGAGATGAATATCATCTATCTTTATCCTTTTATCGATGGCTTTACACATATCATAGATGGTAAGTAGGGTAATAGAAGTAGAAGTCAATGCTTCCATTTCAACGCCTGTTACATGATGACATTTAACAGTACTTATCACTTCATAACCATTATCTTCTTCAAGTGCTTTTATCACTACTGAAACATGTTCTAAATTGATGTTATGGGTAAGAGGAATTAATTCACTCGTTCTTTTAGAAGCCATAATCCCAGCGACTTGAGCAATAGATAAAACATCCCCTTTCTTATGAGCTTTATTTTCCACCATCAAAAAGCATTCTTTAGACATATAAATCTTACCAGTAGCGATAGCAATTCTTTCACTAACCTCTTTATTAGAGACATCCACCATGACAGCGTCATTATTTTCATCAATATGCGTAAAATGAGACATCTTTATAATCCTTTCTTTCCAAAGGAACAATTAGGGAAAGTACAAACTTCACAGTTTAAGCAAAGTCCACCATTGCCTAATTCATCAATGAATTTCTTATCAAGTGGTATATCGGCTAATATATAGGGAAGAACAATATCAAAAACAGTCCTTTTCGCATACATAATACAGCCTGGTAAACCTAAGACTGGTCGATTATCATTTGTATAACTGAGTAAAAACATCGCTCCAGGAAGAACAGGAGAACCATAACTAATGATATTAACTCCACTATTTTTGATGGCTAAAGGAGTCTTATCATCTGGATCAACGCTCATTCCACCAGTGCATAAAACCATATCACACCCGTTATTTAGCATTTTAATGATGCTAGAGGTGATCAAAGCGTTATCATCGCCTATTACTTCATGCTCTATCATTTCCGCGCCTAGAAGGCCTAATTTATTAATTAAAACAGGGGTGAATAAATCTTTAATTCTTCCACTCGCCACTTCATTGCCTGTTGTAATTAAACCATATTTCTTTTTCTTAAGCGGAATGACTTTCATAATGGGAGAAGTGCCCACTAAGAGTTGAACTTTATCTAGTTTCTCTTTTTCGATTACTAAAGGGATGATTCTAGTGCCCGCGAGCTTATCGCCTTTTTTGACCATAAAGCCGCTGCTACGCGTCGCAATCATCATCTCCCCAAAGGAATTAACGATATTTAGTTTCTCTTTATCAACAATAAATAAGCCGTCACACGTTGCACTTAATTCAATCTTTCCTTCGCTAGGAAGAGAAGCACTCATATTTTCATTACCACATAAATCTTTTAAAATAGAAGCCGCTTCATCTTCATGAACTAAACCTTCATTTAAATCAAAGACATAGACATGTTCTTTCCCAACGCTTAATAGAATAGGAATATCTTCTTCTTTAATGATATGTCCTTTTTTAAAGACTGGTCCTTTAAACTTTCCGGGAATAATTTGAGTAATATCATGGGTGAGAACACACCCAACTGCATCAACGGTTTTAATAACTTTCATCCTAACGATTTTAGCAAATTAAATTTGACTTGCAAAATAATATTTATTTTGTTCGCGCGCGCGGTCATTAACCTTGAATGACGCGCATACGTGAAAATAATTTTAAAATTTATAAAAATAATAATGTTCTACCGTTCGCTATTTGACCAATGACCATCCTTTTTACTACCTAAACGGAATAGTAAGCGATTGTCCTTTAGTTCTTTTACTATTTTTTTAACGCCCCCTAATGACAAATGACATTCTTGAGCGCATTTAACTAATGTCGCAGATGGATTATTTAATAAAAATTGTAAAACTAGGCGGTTGTTTTCTTTTAATTGTGTGGAAGACAAAAATTCTAAATTTCTTAAATTGACAGAATTAGGAATAAAAGCAAATGGTAACGTCACTAAAATACTATTAGAAGAAAAATTAAAAGCCTTAGTTGAATAAGCTTTAGTGATAACTGGGACTCCATGTCCACTTTGTTCGCCTAATCCCGATAAAAGGAGTATCTTAAATAACGATTCATTGACAGGAACACTTCTTCCATTAAAAAAATCATCTTTACTAAGAGCATAAGGTATTTGCCCGTAAGAAATAACTTCTAATCGGTCATCATAAATATAAACTGCTGGAGGTATCATTGTTAACCAATCGTTATGAACAACAGCGTTGACCCACGCTTCTCTAAAAGAAGCAAAATCAAATAAATTGATATCGATACGGTTTATACCGTTTATTTCACTTTTCGTAGCGTTTAGGCTCGAAACATAATCAAGAATGGAATAACACGCTTTTAAAATAGAACAATTGCCAAATTCGCTTCTTTCACATAATGAAGTCTTATCTTTACCTAGAAAACGAATAACTTTCATTGAAATATTATTATTATCACTTAATAAATACGCTAGTTGGGTGAATTCGTTATAGTTATTTTAGATTATAATTGATATAAAATTTGTCATCATTTAGAGCGTGTACCCCATTAGTTTCAAAATAGGAAAACAAATATGAAAATTTTAAATTTTGATTAATTGAAGGATTAATTTTAAGAGAATCATAATTATTAGACATCAGCACTCTTCTTAAGCCAAAGTTATCTAAAATATCATCTCTTGAAACATTTCGTATGTAATAGCGGTTATTATAACTATATGGGACATCACTACCACATGCTGATAAGACTAAATATAAATTATTATTTTCATCAAATTCTTGATAAATTTTATAAGTGAATTGTGGGCTTACTAAATTAGCAATATGATCACGAATATCTCTTAATGTTTTATCACTAACTTGTTTAAGTCCAATAACATCTCCTTTATCATTTACTCCAAAATAAACATTCCCTTTAAAATGTTTGTTTAACATCGCTGTTAATGACTTAACACCTTTATCGAGTTGAAATAACGATTCTTTAAATTCTTGTATTTCGTTTTCATGACCAAGATTTATATTATAAAACCTCCGCTTATTGTCTACCAAAAGTCTATTTTGATACCGTTTGCAATTTGTAGGTAACGTTATAAAAAGGAAAGTCTTACAATGTTA
>CAVDWX010000026.1:0-4543 GCA_963612735.1 Gemmiger formicilis
TTTTTATTCCGCCATTTTGGAATGAAAATGTGGATCTTGCTAAATCGTATTTTATCTGTTACAGTATCTGCATTTAGAGAAAATATATGAGTAGTAATCGATGTTTATATAATGCTAGTTTTAAGGATTTTCTTTCTAACGATACTAACACCATTTTTGGGATTATGAATTCTTCATATCGCGGTGAATTATTGGATACCACTCGTGATTCTTGGATTGGTGAAATTGAAATATTAAAGAAATTATTAGTTAAATATGAAACAACTGATGGAAAAATAATATTTGAATATAACATTCCTCGCTTAGGAAAAAGAATTGATGTTGTTTTATTATTAAACGGCATTATCTTTTGCTTAGAATTTAAACTTGGAAAGGATAAGGATCTACAAGCTGATCTCGATCAGGTTTTAGATTACGCTCTCGACTTAAAGAATTTCCATAAAATGAGTGCCGATCATATCGTTGTTCCTATTTTAATACCCACTAATGAGGTAACTTATACGACAAAGGTTTTTCTTTCTATTTATGACGACAAAGTTATAAATCCTCTATATGCTGGTAAGGACAATATTGAAACATTAATTGATAAAATCCTTTCTTTATATCCTAATCAAAAACCTATTGATGATAATTGGCTCATTTCTCCTTATTCGCCAACTCCCACTATAATTGAAGCAGCAAAAACTTTATATGAAGGACACTCTGTAGAAGAAATAACTCGCCATGAAGCGGATACAAGTCAAACCATTGACTATATTCTTAATGTCATCAAAATTTGTAAAAGTAATAGAGAAAAAGGAATATGCTTTGTAACAGGAGTTCCTGGTGCAGGGAAAACTTTAGTTGGATTAGATGTGGCAATAAGGCAAACTTATCAAGGACATGATGAACCAATTAAAGATGAAGGAGCAGTTTACTTATCTGGAAATGGTCCGTTAGTGGCGGTTCTTACTGAAGCGTTAGCGGTAAATAATGTTTTAAAACTTAGCGAGAAAGGAATAAAAAAGAAACTCAGCGATGCTCGTAGAGAAGTTTCAAAATCAATACAAATCATTCATCGTTATCGTGATAATATGCTTCTTAAAATTAAAAACCCAGTAGAAAATGGCGTATTAGAGATAGACCCTTCAAATGCTGTTATTAATGATGAAGCTGGATATGGAGAAGTAGAACATGTCGCTATTTTTGATGAAGCACAACGTTCTTGGACTCATAAAAGACTATCAGACTATTTGAAGCGCGGCGGGACATATGGGAATAAAATTAAAGTTCCTAATTTTCCTCTTTCTGAAGCTTCGTTTCTAATATGGTCATTAGACCAAAGAAAAGATTGGGCGACGATTGTTTGCCTTGTTGGTGGCGGTCAAGAAATAAATACTGGTGAAGCCGGCATTTCATCTTGGATTGATGCTCTTAATAAAGACTATCCTTATTGGAAAATATATATTTCTCCCCAATTAGTGGAAAACGAATATGCAGAAGGCAAAGTCAATGAACTGTTAAAAGATAATAAGAATGTTATTTATGATTCTCGACTTCATTTAAGTGTTAATTTAAGGTCTTTTCGCGCTGAAAAGTTATCCTTATTTGTTAATGCTGTATTAAATTTCGAAGTTGATAAAGCCAAACATTTATATTTAGATTTGAAAGATAAATATCCACTTCTAATTACTCGGGATATTGAAAAAGCTAAATCATGGCTTCATAAAAAAGTGAGAGGTAATGAAAGAACCGGAGTATTAATTAGTAAACAATCCGCTCGATATAAGCCGCTTGGAATCCATGTTCTTTCTAGCGATGAAGAAAATACAGTTCATTGGTTTTTGGAAGATAAAATTGATATACGATCATCTAATTATTTAGAAGATGCCGCTACTGAAATTCAAGTCCAAGGTTTAGAACTGGATTATACATGCTTATTATGGGATGCAGATATGCGTTATGAAAATGGAAAATGGGGATTTTATTGTTTTAATAAAAAAACTGAATGGAAGAAACAATTGGGCAATAGTGAAAATAATATTGAGCTTCAAAAATACATGCTTAATGCTTACCGTGTTTTATTAACTAGAGCTAGGATGGGTATGATAATATGCGTTCCTTATGGCAATAGCAATAAAACAATAACTGGTTTTAATGAAGATGAGACTAGACTTCCTGAATTTTATAATTCGACATATGAATATTTAATTTCATGTGGTATCGAGGAATTAAAAGATTAATTTGGTCATTATGACGCACCGCATTTTAACCAAATAATTTTTACTGATATGATTAGCGATATATTTGATTTTATCATCATCAAAAAAATATTTTGAAAAATAAGGCAAAAATATATCAAATAGTACCACAAAATTGATAGTTTTTTGTGCTTTTATTTATTACAAATAAATAATGCTATATTATTCTGTAACAGTGATGATTGAATATGAAATTAGTAATACTTTTTTACAGCGATTGAAGAGTACCTTCAAGTTTACGTTAATAACATTATTGTTTCTATGGCTAAACCAGAATAACATTCCGGAAAAGGCAAAAAATAAACATTGATAACGGAGTAATAGAAGAAGAAGCGGGAGAAGAGATTGATTTTATTATTCAAGAAGGCGACAATTTGTATCCTATTGAAATAAAAGAAACCAAATCTCAAACTGCTTCTATGGCTAGTGAATTCGATGTTTTAGATAAGGATATAAATAAGCATCGTTCACTTGGTTTTATATTGTGTACATATAAGGAAAAATTATATTGACGCGACAATCTCATTTGTTTACCAATTGAATATATCTAAAAAATATTTCTTTCATCATTAAAAATAAATGAGAAAGTACTATTAATAGTCGATTATCAATATAAAAATTGCATAATGATTTTGTTCCACTTGAAACAATTTTTCCACCTGACATTTCAATAGTGGGATAACCAGCTTATGAGATGAAGAAGACTCCGGCTCCTGTTAATGAAGATGAAAAACTTCATATCGTCGATGGTTGGGCCGCAATTGAGTCTGATTTATCAACATATTTATATCAAACTTCGACTATTAAAATTGATATTGTTGTAGGTGGAGTTTCCATGATTGATGACTTCTATTTTGCACAATAATTTTTCAAAAAGTTTTATAACGATTGGTTAGAGATTATCACTACATATCTTCTTTTTAATTGACCATATATTACTTATAATATATAGGATACAGGAAGGTTAAAGTATGAGCGCTATTAAGATATTACCCGCTACTAAAGAATATATCTGGGGTGGAAATAAATTAAGAAATTACGGCATCAAATTAAATGATAATAATATCGCGGAAGCATGGATCTTCTCTTTTAATCAAAATGGTTTATCTACTGATAGTATGAATAGACCCATTAATGAAGTTTTAAGCATAAAAGAATTAGGGGCTAAATATAATAATTTTCCTTTCTTCCCTTATTTAATTAAATTTATTGACGCTAATAGGAATTTATCTATTCAAGTTCATCCAAGCGATGAATATGCTCTTAAAAATGAAAATAGTTATGGCAAGACTGAGATGTGGTACATCTTAGAAGCGGAGAAAGATTCATTTCTTTATTTAGGGCTTAATGATAATTATAGTGAGGAGCAAATTAAAGAAGCGATTCATAATGATTCAATTTGTGATCTATTGAATAAGGTATATGTTAAACCTGGTGATTGTTATTTTGTTGAATCTGGAACTATTCACGCTATTGGGAAAGGGATTGTCTTAATCGAAATTCAACAAAATAGTGCACTTACCTATCGATTGTATGATTATGGTCGACTAGACAAAAATGGTCATCCTCGTGAATTACATGTAGATAAAGCATTGAAGGTTATTAATTTAAATAAATATATTCCAATTAATATAGAGTCTAATCCATTAGGGCACTGCCAGTACTTCGATGTTAATAAAATAATTAACCAAAAAAGTATTAAAGCTGACAAAGATGCTGGCAAAGTTATTTCATTTATTTCCGGTAGTGGAACAATTGATGGATTAATTTTTAATAAGGGTGATACTTATTTTATTCCTGCTGGAGAAGAAGTAATTATAAAAGGTGAATATTGCGTTATTGCAACATCCTTAAATTAACGAAGCCAAATAATAAGGTAAATAAATTAAATCATTTTCCTTCTTAACATTACCATCATGAAGAATGTAGCATTGTCCTATTCTTTTTGGATATAAGGAATTATTGCTTATTAACAAATATGTTCTAAATGTTTTTTGAATATACTATGCAATTCTTTAATGGTTTTAAAGTATCAAAACGTTACTTTAAAGAGTTGTATGTCAATTCATCTCAAATAACCCATAAAATTCTTCATAATTCAATTGAAAAACCTCCAGAGTGTATTTTATAGAAGGTGTTAATATTGTTTTTGATTTACGTTTAATAGACGCCTATGAGCCAGTTTCGATATAATCATATCTTTTATTTCTTGACTAGCTTTATCAAAACGTATTTCTAATTATGAACGATATTGCTCCTTCCCAAAAATATAAGTAAGTAGTGATTTTTTAACTCTTCATGCC
>CAVDWX010000027.1:0-3972 GCA_963612735.1 Gemmiger formicilis
TGTGATTAATACATTATTTTGTTTCTTACAAAAAGTCATCGAAAGGTGGCTTTTTATACCATATTCAACTTAGCGTGAATAAATAGCGCCTAATTGTTTTATAAAGTAATAATAAATCAATAATGTAAAGTTAACTTTCCATATTGTTTTCTTGACATCTATATATCACTAATTCTATAGTTTTATAGGCAATTGCTAGTTGCGGAGGTTAGTATGACAATAGGTGAGAAGATTGTGCATTTAAGGAACGCATTTAATATTTCACAAGAGAAGTTATCTAAATTATTGGTCGTTTCTCGACAAGCTATTAGCAAATGGGAAAGTGGAGATTCACTTCCTCAAATTGATAAGATAAAAGAAATTTGTGAACTATTTAAAATTAGTTATGATGAATTAATGGATGATAATATCGTTATCCATAAAGGAAAAAAAGTAAGAGTTAGTATAGGTGAAGGCTTTAAAACTAAATATTTTGGAACGGATGGATTTAGAGGAGAAGCTAATAAAGTTCTTACTTGTGATCACGCTTATAAGATTGGTCGATTCTTGGGCTGGTTTTATTCTAATCCTAAATATAATTCTCAAAAGGCATCGTATCGCCCTAAAGTAGTTATCGGAAAAGATACAAGACGTTCTTCTTACATGTTAGAATACGCAGTCGCCAGTGGACTTGCTGCTTCAGGCGCGGATGTCGAATTGATGCATGTAACAACAACCCCCAGTGTATCCTATATTGTTAGACAAGATTATTTTGACTGTGGTGTAATGATTACTGCATCACATAACCCTTTTTATGATAACGGCATTAAAATTATCAATTGTCATGGTGAAAAATTAGAAGACGAAGTTGCTTTTTTAATTGAAGCTTATCTCGATCATAATTTTGATGTATTTGAATTAAAAGGAGATGATCTTCCTTTTGCTTATCGAGATAACATTGGCTCAATTAATGATTATTCTTCTGGAAGAAATCGTTATATTGCCTATCTAATCTCATTAGCCCAACATTCATTTAAATCTTTAAAGATTGGTTTAGACTGCGCTAACGGGGCGAGTTGGATGATTGCAAAGGCTGTTTTTGGCGCTTTAGGTGCGGAAATGCATTTAATTAATGATGAGCCAAACGGAGTCAATATCAATGTTAATGCTGGAAGTACACATATTGAAAATTTATGTAAATATGTTAAAGAAAATCATCTTGATGTTGGCTTTGCTTTTGATGGAGATGGTGATCGCTGCTTAGCGGTCGATGAAAACGGTGAACTTGTCGATGGAGATAAGATTATGTATTTACTTGCTGCTAAACTTAAGAGTGAAGGCATGCTTACGAAAAATACATTAGTGACAACGATTATGTCTAATACCGGATTAACTAAAGCATTAAAAGAAATCGGTATTGGAAATATTCAAACTAAAGTTGGCGATAGATTTGTTTTTGAAAGAATGCAAAATGATGGTTACGCTTTAGGTGGAGAACAATCTGGACACATTATCATTAAAAAATATGCTACAACTGGAGACGGTTTATTAACCGCAATTATGGTTACGGAACAAATGCTTTCAACTCATAGCAAATTATCTTCCTTAGTGGAGCCAGTTACTTTATTGCCTCAAGTATTAAGAAACGTTCATGTCACGAATAAAAGTGCCGTTATGGAAGATGAAATCGTCTTAGATAAGTTAAAGGAGATTACACATTTATTAAAAGATGAAGGAAGAATTTCGTTGCGTGAAAGTGGAACTGAACCTTTGATTAGAATCATGGTGGAAGCCAAAAACGAGAAAATATGCAATGAACTTATCGATAAGATTTATAACGTGATTAAGAAAAGAGGATATGTCTGTGACTAAGTTTGATATTAAAACAAATGAATTATATGATTGCTCTATTTCCTATTTGAAAGAAATATTTGAAAATAATGAATATCCTTGGCAAATCTTGCCTAAAATTAAAGAAATCATTGAATTTTATCTTAAAAATGGATTAGAAGGGTATCATCGATATTCCGATAATGTTTTGATAGGAGAAGGGGTTAATATCGCTCAAACCGCAACTATCATTGGACCTGCCATTATTGGCAATAACGTTGAAATTAGACCTGGCGCTTATCTTAGAAATAATGTCATTATTGGCGATAACTCTGTTATTGGAAATTCAACAGAACTTAAAAATGTCATCCTTTTAGAACATGTTCAAGTTCCTCATTATAATTATGTTGGCGATTCTATTTTAGGTAACCATTCGCATATGGGAGCGGGCTCAATTTGCTCTAATTTAAGAAGTGATAATAAAGCTGTCGTCATACATGCAGATAAAGATTATTTAACTGGACTTAGAAAAGTCGGTGGGTTTATTGGTGACTACGCGGATATTGGATGTGGAAGTGTTTTAAATCCTGGAACTATCATTGGAAAAAATAGCCAAGTATATCCTTTAACGATGACTAGAGGCACTTATCCCAGTAATTCCATTATTAAAGACACTAAGACATATTGTTTGAAAAAATAATCTTTACGCTTTTATTTGTTGATTTTTTTATTTCTTTTAAATTTATATCATTGATATAATTCTTAAATGCAAATGAATTTAGGTAGGTAAAGGTTTATGAATAAAAATAATAAGAACAAAATTGTCCTTATTTCCTTGGTAGTAGCAACTGCCGTAATTAGTCTAATGTTAGCGACTGTTAATGAACAAAAATATGACTATTTAAGAGCCGCTGATACGTATACATTAACGTTAAATACAAAAAATCGAATTAATGAAAATATTTCGAGTAAGGACCTTATATTTCAAACCGATTCTAAATCGAGTAATGTCGGTTTTAGATACACTAATGTGAAGGCACTAGATGGGTATCACGCTTCTTTAGATTCCACTAGTAAGATTATTAATAAAGATAGAATGACCTCCATCACTAATGTCTTAGCGTCATTTGAAGGTTCACTTACATTAAAAACATCATTAGATAAAATAACTTGGACGACTTATACTCTTTCCACTAATTCTTCATTAGATTTATCTTCAACCTTACCTTATTTTATAGAACTTTCCTCCACGGATAGTGCGAAATTAATTAGCATTATTTTTACTTATTCTTGTACTATTAACCAAAGCAGTGCTCCAACTGTTTCTTCTTATAAAAAAGTGACATCAAGTAGTGACCTCACTAGTGGTGATTATCTGATCGTATATGAAGATGAAGGATATGTATTTGATGGTAGTTTAACAACTCTTGATGCTACTAATAATTATAAAGTATTAACTATCAAAAATAACGAAATCACCGATTCAAATGCTGATAAATATGCGTTTACAATAGATACATCTAATGGCACAATTAAATCTAAAAGAGGCTATTATATAGGTTCTACGAAAAATGGTAATCAATTAGACGCAAGTACCGAAAATACATATAAAAACACTATATCAATTTCTAGCGGTGAAGCTGTTGTTATTTCAACTAGCGCTCATCTAAGATTTAACGCTGATTCTAAGCAAAATAGATTTAGATATTACAAATCATCATCATATACCAATCAAAAAGCCATCCAACTATATAAGAAAACTGAAACTACTTCAGCCCCTGTTACCGCTACTAGCTTTTCAGTAGTGGATAATACTTCTATTTATTATGCTGATTCTATTTTTGATAAAGCCAACCAATTAGTGGTCACTGCTAAAACGAATATGGGCAGTGTTACTTTAACTAATGATGAATATACTTATAAAGTTTTAGATAGCACTTCAAATGAAATTGATACTTCCGCTGTATTTGGCTCATCTGGCACTTATACTCTTGTAATTTATTATCAATCACTTACTCCTATTAGCAAAACATTTGAAGTTAGGAAGATACGAGAAGTTTCTTCTCTTACATTAAAACTTGATAAGACTACATATAAATTAGGTAATAAAATATCGGATTACACTAATGGTATTACCGCTACTATTTATTATGATGATGGAAG
>CAVDWX010000028.1:0-9243 GCA_963612735.1 Gemmiger formicilis
GTATTAATAATAGTACCATCACTATCAATTAATTGCCCTTTTATTAAAGTCGTTCCGATATCTAAACCGATGTATTTCATTAGTATAGATATTAACATTTTTATTTTCAAAAAATAGAGACAGGTGTTCTTGAAAATAGTAAAATCATATTAGGAGATACAAAATGATTAAATTTAATTTAGTAAAATTAGAGGAAATTATTAAAAATATATATCTACTTTGTCATGTCAAAGTTTCTGTTTTTGATGAAAATATGAATGAAATTCTTTTCTATCCCAAAAAATATAATTCGTATTGTTCTTTGATAAGAAGCAAAGAAATTGGCGATAAAAAGTGTATTCTTGCCGATAACCAAAGATTGAATGAAGTTAGAGAAACTAAAACTGCAAAAACTTATATTTGTCCACACGGCTTAACTGAAGTCTTTGCTCCAATCCTCATTGATGATAATGTTGTTGGGTTTATGATATTAGGACAAATATTAACTGAAAATACGAGCTTAGATGATTTGTTGAACAAGGTTTCGTATCTTGGTTTTAGCGATGAAGTGGTAAAAAAATCGTTAGAAAATCTTGATGTAATTTCAGATAGCCATCTTAAGGCGTGCTCATTTTTAGTTAATGCCTGTGCTCAATATGTTTATATCGATAAGTCAGTCAATATTTTAAGTGACGACTTAGCGGATAAGATAAAAAAATATATCGATGAAAATCTTTTTGAAAAAATCACAGTTACCGATTTATGCAATCGTTTTTATTTATCTAGAGTTGCTTTATATAGCGTTTTTGAAAAATATTTTTCTTCTTCAGTTGCAGAATATATCTGCAATAGAAAATTACATAAATCAAAAAAGATTTTAGAACAAAATCCTTCTATGTCTATTCA
Source organism: Gemmiger formicilis (assembly GCA_963612735.1). Taxonomy (GTDB): domain Bacteria; phylum Bacillota_I; class Bacilli_A; order RFN20; family CAG-826; genus CAVDWX01. The sequence goes on from CAVDWX010000028.1 coordinate 886, forward strand.
AGAAGTTAGTGATATAGTAGGTATCGATGAGAATTATTTTTCTAAGTTATTTAAGAAAAAATATGGCATCACACCTAAAAAATTTCAAAAAGGTAAGTTTGACAAGGAGAGTTAATTTTTATGAAAAATTATAAAGTCATAGTTGATAAAAATTTAATAGTTGGAGAAATAGAAGATACGCTTTTCTCCTCTTTTATTGAGCATTTAGGAAGAGCGGTATATGGTGGAATTTATGAACCATCTCACCCACTAGCAGATAAAGATGGTTTTCGAAATGATGTTGCTAAAGTAGTGGAGAAACTCAATCTCTCTTTAGTTAGATATCCTGGTGGAAATTTTGTTTCTGGTTATTTTTGGGAAGATGGCATTGGACCTAAAGAAAATCGTCCTAGTAAAAAAGAAGAAGCATGGAGAAGCATTGAAACTAATGAAGTCGGCACTGATGAATTCATGAAATGGGCTAATAAAGTAAACATCAAACCTTTTATGGCGGTTAATCTTGGAACTGGCACTATTGAAAACGCCAGAAACTTAGTGGAATATTGTAACGCTAATGATGATAGCAAATATGCTAATTTAAGGCGAAAATATGGAAGTAAGATTCCTTATGACGTTATTTATTGGGGTCTAGGAAATGAGATGGACGGAGAATGGCAAATCGGTCATTTGAGTGCAGAAAAATATGTTGAAAAAGCAAAAGCTGCCGCTCACGCGATGCGGGAAGTTGATCCAAATATTAAATTCATTGGATGTGGTTCATCGATGATTGATATGCCTACATTTCCTGAATGGGACCGCATTGTTTTAGATGGATTATATGATGAAATTGATTATTTATCCATTCATCAATATTTTTACGAACAAACTAATGAAGATGATTATTTTGCTTCTTATTTAGCGATGGAGAAATATATTGGTACGTTTAGAAGTCTTTTAAACTACATTCAAGCAAAACATCGTTATAAAAAACCAATCTATTTATGCTTTGATGAATATAATGTTTGGTATAATACAAAACCCTTACCAGAAGAATATCAAATCGCTCCCGCTATTTTAGAAGAAAATCAATCGATGAAGGATACATTAGTTTTTGCTGGACTAACTAATGCGCTATTAAATAACTGCGATATTGTTAAGATTGCTTGTTTAGCGCAATTAGTTAATGTTATTGCTCCGATCATGACTCAAAATGATGGTGGCATTTTATTAAATTCTATCTGGTATCCATATTTTAATTTTTGTACTTATATGAGGGGGACATCTTTAAAAGCATTTGTCGCCGGAGGGGAAGAATTTAATTCTCGATTTGGAAAAGCATATTACATTTCTCAAGCCGTTATTTATCGCGATAATGAATTAGTTATTCAAGTTATTAATTACGCTAAAGAAGAGACGAAAGTTGATTTTGAGATAAGCGGCTTTTCTCAGCTTGAGCTTATTTCTCATATAGCAATGCACGATGAAGATTTAAATGCTAAAAATACATTTGAAAATCCGACTCGATTAGTTCCTAACGAAGTTAAAGATAAGATAAAATTAGATGGACAAAAAGTTGAGATAGAATTAGACAAGTTATCTTGGAATTTTATTAGACTTCGCATTAAATAATTTTAATTTATTGGGCCTGACATTAAAACGAACTATATCTCCTTTTTTGATATTGATTTCTTCGTCATCTTCAATGATTGATCCAAGTAAAGTATCGTCTTTTAATTTAGCGTTAATATATAAACCGTTTGGCAACATTTTTATCGACAAAATTTCTCCACTTATTGGACCATCTTCATCGATAAATGTATCACTATAAGTAAAAGCTAAAACATATGGTTTTTTAGTTCTTTTTTCATTAAATGGGATGGAAAATGCTGAGTTTTTAATATTTTTTCCATCGAATTCAACATCGAATTCGTTTAGACTTCCTTCGTTGATAAGCTGCATTACTTTTAAATTTTTGGGATCACTTTTAATTTCTTTTAATGTTCCTTGTTGAATAATTTTCCCTCTTTCCATGACCCACACTAAAGTGGCTAATTCTTCAGCGTCTTTAATATCGTGGGAGATATAAATAAAAGAGGAATTATATTTTTTGAATATGGTTTTTAATTCATTTTTTATTCTTGTTTTTTGAGGTAAATCTAAATTAGAAAGAGGCTCATCTAATAATAGTAATGAGGGCTCTCTAATTAAGGCTTTAGCAATACATACTCGTTGCTTTTGCCCATCTGAAAGATGCTTTGGTTTGAAATTTAAATAATACTCTAATCCAAATGAGGCAAGAATATCTTTGACGCGCATATCTTTTTCAATTTCGTTCATCTTAAATCCATTAAGAGCAAGCATTACGTTATGATAAATGGTTAGATGTGGATATAAAGGGAAATTTTGAAATACCATCGTTAAATCTCGAGAAGCGGTTTTCATATTAGTAGCGTCGACATCATTTATATAAACACTACCTTCATCTGGATCTAATATTCCGGATATGATTTTAAATAATGTTGTTTTGCCACTTCCAGATTCGCCTAAAACAACGACGAATGATTTTTCTTTAATAACGGCATTTATATTTTCTAAAGCAATATATCCATTAGGATAGGTATATTTAATATCTTTTAATTCTAAAATCATGAATTAAACCCTTCATCTTCACTGTTTTTATTTTTATTATTAAATAGCCCTTGTCGATAGGCATCTTTGAACTGCTTTTTATTTACTAATTCATCGAAGATATAGATGTTAAATAAGGCCACTACAAGAGCGGAATTTCCAAATCCGATAGCAATATAAATTAAAGTAAAAGTATATAAAATAGGAGCATAACCGATAACCCACACAATGATATATGGCATTATTGTGGTGATTAACGATAATAGACATAATGGAAGTCGAGTGAAGACCATTAAGAATGAATTTTTTAGTAATTTGATAAAGGAACATTTATAAATCATATATATCATTATTGATAGTGACCACATCATGTATAAAAGTATAGAAACAATAATAAAGGTAACTAGTAAGATAGGGTAATAAGGAATTTCACTTTTAAAATAAAATAGATTAATGAAATAATTCAAGATTGATAATATTCCAAAATAAAATAATGTTATTCCTAATGTTCCTAGGCAATTCTTTTTAATGCCGTTAAAGAAATCTCTTTTAAAAATAACTCCTTCGTTTTTAATATGCCTTTTATATACATATAGTGCACCGGCTACCCCAATTGAAAATATCAAAAAACACAATAATAAAATAAATCCATACCATCCTTGAAATGACATGATATTTTTGCTCACTTCCTCACTCGTGGAATTATTAGTTAGACCTGTAATTATTCTTGTTCGTACATATAAGGCTAATAATAATGGGATAGCAAATATAGCCATCATCAGTGAAATTTTAAATATTAACAATAGGTTTGTCTTATATGTAAATCTAAACAATTGACGATAAGAAGTTGGAAGCGCTAAAGTGGTATTATTTTTAAAATTATGGCTTAAGGTTCGATTGACTTTCTTTTTCTTTTTCATGCATTAATAATAGCATTTTTAGTCGATAAATCTTATCTTATTCGCCTAAATAAATAGCTTTACCAGTTTTGATATCGAATAGATGAGCTTTACTACTTCGAATGTGTAAAATCATCGTATCTCCCTCTTTAATTTCTTCTTCAGTTTTAATTTTTGCGAGCATATCTTTTTCACCAAAATCAAAATGTATATAATACTCATCTCCTAATAGTTCGGATAATTTGACAGTGGTTACAATTGTATTTTGCTCTTCTACCGTATCAATCTTTTTAATCGCTTCAGGTCTAATTCCAAAAGTTATATCGTGGGCATTACCTTTTACAATGTCTTCTAATCTTTGTTTTTCTATTATTAATTTATTATATTCATCAATATTTTTATTAGTTTCTTCATACGAGATTAGTTTATTTATAATGGCATCGAGTTCTTCTTGATAAAATTGATCATGAGTATCGATTAAGGCTTTATGTAATTTAATTTTATTTCCATCTTTGAATAATAAAAAGCCATTATCGTAAATTACAGGGGCGAAATTCATAGCAGGGCTTCCGATAAATGAAGCAACAAATTTATTCGCAGGATGACGATATATTTCTAGAGGCGTCCCAATTTGTTGAATATATCCACCTTTCATAACAACAATGCGATCCGCCATGGTCATTGCTTCGGTTTGATCATGAGTAACATATATTGTTGTCGTATTTAATTTTTTGTGTAAACGGATGATTTCGCTTCTCATCTGAACGCGCAGTTTAGCGTCTAAGTTTGATAAAGGCTCATCCATTAAAAATAATTGAGCATTTCTAACAATAGCTCGACCAAGAGCGACGCGCTGTCTCTGCCCACCAGAAAGTGCTTTTGGTTTACGGTCAAGATAATCTTCTAATTCTAATACTTGTGCCGCTTCATGCACTCTTTGCTTGATTTCTTCTTTTGGGTAATGCCTAACTTTTAATGAGAAAGCCATATTATCGTAAACTGTTAAGTTAGGATATAAAGCATAACTTTGGAAAACCATGGCGATATCTCGATCTTTTGACACCAAGTCATTAGCGTATTTCCCGTCGATATATAGTTCACCGCTTGTGATATCTTCTAAACCCGCAATCATTCTAAGAGTGGTTGATTTGCCACATCCAGATGGACCAACAAAAACGATAAATTCTCTTTTCTTAATATCTAGATTGAAATCAAAGACAGCATGCACGTTTTTATCGTAAATCTTATTAATGTTGATAAGTCGAACAAATGGTTCATCAGTTGCTAAAATTTCTTTAGCGGGTTGGATATCATTTTCACTCATATAAATCACCTACGTTTCGATTATATTACATTAGATAATTAGATGTGTTTTTTTGCTTTTATTTGAACAATAAATACTAAAAATAAATACTTATTTCCATAATTTGCTCATTAGCTATAAATGTTTTAGTAATTAAAGAATTCACTAAATTAGTTTTTTATTGACCCGCTATTTGTTAGAAACATTAGTAAATATATAGGCAAGTAAGTTGAAGTAATCTTTTTGATTTTCATCAGCCTTTATTTCATTAACATCATTATTATCGATATCATGATTAGCGATGCTATAAAAGCATTTATTATCATATTTAAGACCGTAGAAGTAAGTCTTATCATTATTTAATTCGCTTTTTAGAAAATATTTATAGGTATAATCAAGAAAATGCGTCGAATTATTAATGAATGTATTATATTCATCTAAGCGGTAATTATTAAAGGTAGCGAAATCGTTATTATAGATATTAGTAAAAACGTCATCATTTAGATTATTAATTCTAAAATTGATGAGTACCTCTTTATCATCAGCACTAGATAATAAACCGTATTCCATCGTGCTATTGATATAGTTTAAGGAAACGATTCTTTTACTTTTAAATTCTTCATAAGTGGATAAATCTTTTCTAATAAGCGTATCGCTATAAGCAAATAAATTATCGTAGATGATATTGGCTTTATTAGAAGAAGAGGAACTGCTTTTATCTTTATTTTTAAGAATGAAAATGATTCCTAATATGGAAATTAAGGTTAGGAGTATAATGATAAATAAAATCCATAATATCCTTCTTTTCTTTTTGTTATCTAGGTTCATACGTCTATGATAATTATATATCCTTATATGTATCAAAAAGCATAAAATCAAGCCAAACATTTAACTGCTTTTTTAATTATAAAGTTACCTTTTATGGTATAGTTAAGTCATGCCGTTTGTTAAAGCTTTAAAACCTCTTACTGGCGACTTATTACGCGTTAAACGTAAACAAGGTTATTATCATTATGCGATTGCAATAAATGAAGATGAAGTGGTCCATTTTTCAGGGATGAATGATGATTCAATCACCAATTATAAAGATGTTAAGATTAGGAAAGCTACTTTAGAATTATTCTTAAGAGGAGGCGAATTGGAAGTTGAATCTCCTTTTAATTCTTCTTTTACTAGAGAAGAAGTTAAAGATAGAGCCTTATCTTATGTTGATAACAATATTTTTAAAGGCAAATCTTATAATTTAGTAATTAATAACTGTGAGCATTTTGCTAGATATATTTATTACGGGAAAAGCTCATCTAAACAAGTTGATAATGCTTTAAATATCGCTCTTACTTCTTTAACCACTCTTGGAGTGGGAATCGCCACCGCTGTGGCAATTAAGAATAAAAAGAAGAAAGATAACGATAAATAATACATTCTAATAGTCGTTACATTTAGAGTTGATATTCTTTGATGTTATCAATTCTTTTTTATTTTCCGTTTTTTATTAGGATACCGTCCACGCCCTAAAAATCTTGATTTTTACGGGGGGGGGTATACTAAAAGCATCAATACGTAGTTTAGGGGAACTACATAACATCATTATTTATAAAGAAAGGAAAATTATTGATATGAATTTATTTCATAAAAAATTATCCACATTTATCCTAGGAGCAGTTTTAGCCTTAGGTGTTGGTGTTGGAGTTAGTGGTATCAAAAAGGTAGAGAATCCAGCTCTCGCACTAGAAGACAAAACATTAATTGTTGATGGCTCAAAACTAACGAGTACTGCCACAACAAAAGATACCGAATTTGAACTCGATGGATTTACGTTTGTGGTATCAAAAGGAGCTAAAGCTCAAAGCGCTTCCGGTGATAATAAATTTAGTTCAAATGCTACTATATTAATTGGAAAAAAAGGAACCTATATTTATAACAAAACTCCTATTGGCACTAATATTAAATCCTTTAAGATTTTTTATAATAAAGGTGCGGCTGCTAGCGCTACAATAGGAATTAACTTTTCTTCATCAGCTATTTCAAAATATGATAGCTCAAGTGCTTACACTCAAACCATGTCAGTCGATAGTGTCTTTGATGTTGGTGATAAAGTCGGCGAGGGAAATACTTATTTTTGGTACCAAGTAACCAATAGTAAAAATACACAAATTCAATTTGAAATTACTTATACTCCTGAAGATAAACATTCAGTTTTAATAAAAGGTGATAATATCGTCGAAAAAGGAAAAACAATTCAACTTACTGCTTCATGCGTAAAAGAAGATGCAATCACATGGAAATCTAGCAATGATGCAGTTGCGACTGTTTCTGAAACAGGCTTAGTTACCGGAGTTTCTGATGGCACCGCTACTATAACAGCCACCTGCGCAGCTGATGCTAGCGGAACAATTGAAATTACTGTTTATTCATTAAATGAAGTTGTTAAGGGATTAACAATTGCTGAAGTTCTTTCGAAAGATATAGACAAAAATCAATTATACGAAATTAAGGGTGTAATAACTGGCTGGTATACAACAAATAAAGGTTCTCAACAAAGCCGTGGTGCTTATTATTTGATTGATTTTAGTGTTGCTAAAACATTTAATAGCCTTTTTGTCTACAATTCATCCGCTGAAGAAAGTTGCTTGGGATATGACGGCAAACAATATACTTTTAAAAATGATTATCAATTTATGGCAAATGAACTTACCAAATCTGCTGAAATCGGATCTGAAATCACTTTATTAGCATATGGCTATGAATTTTATGGGACTAGAGAATATGATGGTCTTGTAACATCTGTTAAAGCTCCATCTGCCGAATCATTTGCATTGTTATTTTTGAATTCCACAACTGCACCTTGTACTGATCCTGAAAATGATAATTTGTCAGCTTTAGATGAAGTTTGGGATGACTTATCATCCTCCTTTAGTAAACTTAGTGCTGATGAACAGACTAAAGTTAAAGTCGCTGTTGCTAATGCTTCGGGCAGCGATCTCGAAAATGCTGTTGCTAGATACGATCATATTTTAAGTAAATATACTAGCTTAAAAGATTTTATTGGAAGAATATCTACTTCTGGAACTATTAACAGAAATAAAGTTGATTCTAACAATACTTTTGTTATTGTTTTGATTTCAGTTCTTTCTGTTGCTTTCTTAGCTGGAGCAGTTAGCTTAGTTTACGTTAAGAAAAGAAAAAGTCGTTAATTCTACCCGAACGTAGATTTAACATAAAAGGTATTGTCACCCCCTTCGATAATACCTTTCTTTTTGGTTCTCCACAATCACGCGGGGTATAAGCGGGGGGACGGCTCCCCGCTCGAATGAAGAGCTTTAACTAGATTTAATAAAAATAAAACCTCCTATATGATTAATTTGTACAAGTTAAAAAGGAGGTTTTTATATATGGATTTTACCATGAAAATTTTAAGTTTGTACGGACTTAATCCCGAAGAGTATGAAGCTGATTCTGTTGTAGTTAGCGATATTGATGGGGGTCACCTCATTTCTTTAACTCAAAAAGTGAGTAAAACATGCCCAAACTGTGGATCTACTCATTGTC
>CAVDWX010000029.1:0-8257 GCA_963612735.1 Gemmiger formicilis
AGTAGAGACCTATAAAAATAAAAACGCCTTATAAAATTATGGAAGAGTTAGGGGTAGAAACAAATAACGGTATAATGACAGACTTTTTTTCTTATAGAAAAGGCACCCTATAAGAGAATGCCTTCTATTTGAGAAACGTTAACTTATTTTATCTATGTAATTTTCTTTTTTTAGAAACTAGATAAATAACCGCTGCTGCAGAGACAAGAGTGGCGCTAGTTAAGACTATCATTAACATAATATCATTAGCGCTAGTTCTATTAATTGCAGGATTTAATGAACTTTCAGTTTGTTCTAATCTTAATCCATATCGACTAGCAATATGGTCAGCTAATGTACGAGCGTGAACGATAGTTTCATCATCACTCTTTGAAAAGACATCTTTTGCACCAAGAGATAAAGCAGCATATGCTTTGATTAAATCAGGATAAACTCTATTTAAAGCTTCTAAATGATCAGTAGCTCCATTATCATTACAAATGCTTTTAGTGGCTTCTAAATATTGTTCAGCAAATTTAGTGGCAGCCGCTGTTGAATCTTCTTGGATCCAAATAGAACCACCAATTAAAGGTTTAAAATAGAAATCTAAAACAACATCTTTTTCAACTTTGATATTGCTATCATCAGAACCACTTAATATATCTTTTAAATCGCTTCGAGCTTTTTCATCAATAAATTTATAACCATGATATTCATCTGTAGCGTCTGTTTTACCGCTATTATAGACAATCTTAAATTCATCGCCAACTGTAAACGAAAGAGACTTTTTAACTAATTGATAAACTTCGTTATCATCATTTTCATATTCTAATTTTTCGTTAAGCTTAGCTTCATTACCTTCCCAATTACCAACAATAGACCATGTGCCCCAATCGGATGTAGATTCCCAAGTAGAATTTACGTTATTAGAACCATAATTATAAGAATTACCTTTACAGTAATTTGGTCTAGAATTAGTAGCGTTCCACCATGAGAAATAATTCCATATCGTATTATGACCATCACTTGTTACTTTTCTAAATCCATAAGCGCTATAGCCTTCAGTAAAATAAGAATTAGCTACATCACAATAATAAAGTAAATATGAATTAGATTTTTTACAGTCTAATTTCATTAGGCTACTTTCATCCGTTCCTTTTTGAAGAAATAATTGAATATCTCCACCCCATCCAGATTCTAATGCTCTTACATCTAAAATGAATCTAGTTGTCTCTTCACTCGTAGCTTCTTCAGCTTTAACTGCATTTGTATTAGTTTTTGTTAGTCCAACAACTGAAAGTAAACTAGCAATAGCTAATACACTTAAAGTAAATAAATTTCTTTTCTTAAACATTTTCTTAAAACCTCCTTGAGTAGAAAATATTTTTAAAATAATAATGATGCTATTAATATTATAAAATTTTTAAAGACCAAATTTAAGGGTTAATCCATCCTGTAAACGATATTGTATCATTAGGTATCATATCACTGGTCTTTTTAATGACATTATTAGACCAAGTATATAAATCAGTTGGTTCAACATTAAATTTAGCTAATAAGCAACCAGTGATATTACTTGGTGCAGTAAAACTAACGTTAGTCCCATTAATTGTACATTTATACCATTTACCATCGCCGGCATCTCCTCCCCAAGCCCAAGCGTAGATATATTTACAATCAATACCAGTTACATTAATGATGGTATAAGTCTTCTCTTCGCTTGGTGTAGGAGTAGGTGTGTCTCCACTAGATGTAGATTTAATTAAGACCGCACTATGGGAGGGTAATTTTGTTAAACTAGCATCATTATATGAAGCCACAACTGTTCCCTTCATATTAATGGTTGCTGAACTAGAAGACAGATTAATTAAAACGTTATAAGTTTCATCTCCTAATACACGGGCAAAATTTAAGATGTAATCATTGCCACTAAAAGTATAAGGAATGAAATTACCTTTAATTAAGGTTGTATTGCTACTTTTAGCGCTAGCGAAAGCTTGAATTGCTTGATAATGTTTAGAACTATCTTTAGATTCAGCACCTTTCACTAATGAAGATGAATTTATGTCATCTAAACTTACTTTTTGACCTGAACCAGTAACTGAATAAGAAGTCATATATTCGCCTTCTCCACTATCGGTCCATTTCATCGGTTGACGATAAGCAAGATCGCTATAACTACTCGAAGCATCACCTTCAGTGAAGTTACCAGTCATACCGAGTTCATCACCGTAATAAATCCAAGTACAGCCAGGAAGCATTAATTCCGCAATTTGAACGCATGTGGCAATTTCATCATAGTTCTTATAATTAGAAGATGTAATTGTTCCTTGAGCGGTTAAACCATTATTATCATATTTAGTTCCAGCGACTCTGTTGATAGTTCGAGCAATATCATGATTTGAAGTAAACGCACCATTAATCATCGAATAACCAGTACTATTATTAACTGAACTTCCACCAGTTCGATATTTATTATTAGTATTTAAAACTGATTTTAAATTCCATTCATCACCGTATTTAATAGAAGTAGATTTATTGCCCGCTAAAGAGGCATCTCCACTCGCGGTATAGCTTCCACTAGATGTCGCTCCTAAAAAGGAAGCAGCGCTCATATTGTAGCCTAAAGATGAATTATTAGCCTTGGCCGCTAAGGAAGTTAAATTAAAATAGGAATAAAAATCAAATAAAGAATCAAAACCTTCATAGTAAGGAGAAACGTGATATGCATGACCGTCAAAATTTTCCCCAACGATAAAGGCGTTAGGATATTTTGATTTGATATCATAATTTAGTTCTTTCCAGAAATTTAAATTTTTTGTCAAATTAGAAGAATAGTCGCCTTTTTCAGCTTTGTCTAAAACAATTGTGTCTTTGTTGTCTCGAGAAACTTCATCATCTAAGAAGATATGCTTAACAGCATCCATTCTAAAGCCATCAACACCAAATTCTAACCAATTTAAGGCAATGGAGCTAACTGCCGCACGGGTATCAGCGTAAGCAAAATTAAGTTCAGGCATGGAAGTTCCAAATTTAGCATAATAAGAATAGACATGGCTGCCATAGGGATACCAGCATTTATCTTCGTTGATATTTGCGTTATCTAATTCATGATTACCCCATTGATAATAACCTCGAGTGGCTTTATCAAGTTTAGCGGAACTGATAAACCAATTATTAGTGGTCGAAGTATGATTAATCACTAAATCCATCACTACTTTCATCCCTAATTCATGAGCTTTTTCGATTAATAATTTATAATCAGCCTTCGCAGTATCGCTACTTACTTCGCCGTTATTTTCTTTAGCGCTAGGAGAAACGCTAGACCCAAATTTAGGATCAACCACTAAATAATCAGCGATATCATAACCGTGATATGAGTCAGAAAGTTGAATTGGGGTAAGCCAAATAACGTTAACCCCTAATTCTTTAATATAATCTAATTTTTGATAAATACCGTAAATATCACCAAATCCATCATCGTCGCTATCAGCAAAAGAAGAAACCATGATTTGATAACCAACACCAGCTTCATTTAAGAATGACTCGCTAGTAGCGGAAAGAGGCTTATCGTTACTAAAATCAGCGGTTTTATATTCATCTTTACCATACGTATAATTATTTCCATCATCGTTAGCAAATGGATCATCGATAACTAAATTCTTCCCTAAATCATCTAAAGTTAAATGATTAGAAACATTATCTTGAACTAAGAATAAATGATAGAAGGTTTTATCTCCATCAACTACTTTAAAATCATCGAGAATAATCGTTTGGTCTCCACCATCATTTTTCCAGAAGCCACTGCTTGAAGTTCTTGAAGCACTATAAACGATTTGTACACCTAATTTAGTGCAAAAAGTATTGCTTTCTTTCCCTTTAAAGGAAACGCTTGTTCCACCGATAATTAATGAAGTCGCGCTCCATCCACCATCGTATTCTTTATTTAAATCGATATCTACTGTCGCATAATTAAAATCATCAATTAAAGCGTCTCCAGTCGCGTTTTTAGCATCTTTAGTGTCGGTAGTTCGACCTACAAAATCAAATTTTGCCCCTTCTCCACCAACTGATTTATTCCACACCCAGAAATCATATTGGTTATATTCTTCTTTAGTATGGTTAAAGCGATAATAATGGATATAGAAATGATCTTTTTGAGAATTAGAAATTAAACTATTTTTATATTTTTCGTATTCGCTTTGAGTATGGCTATCCGTTGTTTGTCCATTTGAAGAAGAGCTATCTACTCCTGCTCCACTTGAAGAAGATGAACTACTATTACCACTAAAGGAGGAAGTAGTTGGATGACATGATGCCAATAATGTAGTTATTAATAATAAGACTATTTTCTTATTCATATTTAAATTCCCTTCTAATTACCTGGATAATATTCTTTCCAATCTGGAGAAGTCATTATTTCTGAAATAGTATCGATATTTTCACTTTGATTATAAATTCTTCCAGCAACATTATCTTTGATGCTCCAATCAGGAGTGGTTGTTCCACTTATACATCTAACTAATAAACAACCAGTAATATCGCTTGGTGCATCAAATGTTAATGTCGTATCGTCAGTATATGTTGTACTATACCATTTACCTTGACCAGCTTCTCCTCCCCAAGCCCAGACAAAGATGACGCAATCATCGTTAGTAATCCAGGTAGGTAGGCCACTAATAGTGTAAGTTACATCACTACTTTCAGGCGCGATAGGCTTATTTTCTGGAAGAGCTTCCCATGCCTTAGAATAGACATTATAAAATGGCGTTTCTTTGCTAGCCTCGCTAAGAGATAAATCCCCGGTTTGGCTCGTTCCATCAGTAAAAATAATATTTTGATATGAATCAAGATTAACCGTATATTCATATAACCAAGTGCTATCTTTCACTAAATTCATCTTTTCACCCGGCCAAGTAGCGTTAACGTTACTTTCATCATACCAAGCATAAGCGTATAGAGTTGAACCTGACCATCTTTCTGAAATAAATGAGTAAATAGTTAATGTATTTTCGCTTGGAGTAGGTTCAGCACTAGCGTCCCATATGCCATATAAAACGATTTGACTAGAGCTAGTTATGACTGTATCAAAATCCCATAAATGAGATTCATTAGCAATTTGAGTTCTAGTTGACCAACCCACAAATAAAGGAAAAGCTAGATCAACTACTTCAGGATCCTCTGGTTTAGTGATTTTGCTATTAATATCATAAACTTCATATTTATAAGGATTAGAAGTATCGACATGGTTATAGTCTAAATAATAAGTAACGCTAAATTGATTTTCACCTAAAGTAGAAGATGAATTAAGGGGACTACCACTACTAGAGGGGGTCGATGATTTCTTTTCGCCCGAACAAGAGACAAGTGGTATTAATAATAAACTAAATACAATAAATATTTTTTTCATATTCATCTCCTATTTCTTCATGATGACAAACATATATTTATTTAAAGACATTGTATTCGATTTATAAGTAAATCCAGATTCTTTATTAATATTGTTACAAACAAAGCTCAATGAAGATGAAGCACTGATGGAACTAGTTTCTCTTCCTGAGAAGAATAATTCATAATCACCTTTAGTTAATTTAATTAATGTCTTATCAGTATTTAAAGAAGAAGAAATAGAACTCAATTCGCTTTTAGAATATTTCTTCATGTTCTTTCTTTCTTTAATCAACGCTTTATAAGCTTCAAAATATGAAGTCATATCATTTCCATCAATACTTAACTTCCTATCCCATTTATAAGAATTTGTTGCGTCACTTGACTTATAAGAATTATGAGTGATGTTTTTCCCGTACATCTTAACGGTATCTTTATCCTCTTCTTCTTGAACTTTGGTTCTAAACACTTCTTCTCCACCATGGATAAAAGCGACACCATTAGAAGATAGGATAGCTCCTTCTACCGCCACTAAAGCTTGAGCAACAGTGGTTACATTAGGAGCAGTCTTTCCGCCATCTTCCGATAAGGTATAGTTAAGTTGATCAAAAAGGGTGAAATTATCATGACAAGAAGCATAATTAACACATAATTCAGGATTAGCAACGGTATTATAACCGCTATGAACGCCTTTTAATAAATCGATGACGGTATTAGCTTTATCGCCAACATCACCCGCTCCTTGAGAAATAAATCCCCATGCATTATCAATGCTATTTTCACCTTTTAAGGCATTTCTTCCCGCATCGTTAAATGCTCCAATACGACCAGGAGAAGTAGTTGTTGGTTGAAGTTTATTATAAACTCTCCATGTATCCGTTCCACCAACATCGCCTTGATATAAACCGTGATATCCTCCACTAGTCCAGCCTTCGCCGTAGACATAAATATCAGGATCTAATGCATATAATGTATCTTTAACTTCGCGAAGAGTACCGCTATCGAGTAGGCCCATTAAATCTAATCTAAAGCCTTTAATTTTATATTCTTTAGCCCAATAAGTCATACAATCGACGATGCATTTTCTCATCATGACTGCTTCGCTTCTAATCTCATTTCCACATCCTGCGCCATTCATCAAATTCCAATCCGCATCATATCTAAAATAATATTTAGGCATGACCTTATTAAAGACATGACTAGAAGCGCTGCTAACATGGTTGAAGACAACATCCATAATAATGCGTGTATGATTGTTATTATTAGCAAAAGCTTTAACTAATTCTTTAAATTCTTTAATACGTGTTAAGCCATTACTTGGTTCCGAACTATAGCTGCCTTCTAAACAGAAATAATTTAAAGGATTATAGCCCCAGTTATATGTGGAATCTATTTCCGAATTATCTTGATCAAAGACCGGCATGAGTTGAATGGCATTAACGCCTAATTCTTCTAAATGATCAAATCCAGTTGTTATATTGCTATTATTTTTAAGTCTAGTTCCTTTTTCAATATACGCTAAATAAGTTCCAGCCTTATTAGTTCCATTCCAAGATTCATCACTAGTTAAATCTCGAATGTGGGATTCGTAAATAATTAAATCTTGAGGAGTAGATATATCATATGTGGAATCATTATCCCACACTAAAGGAATATCATCCCAACCACTAGGATTAGTTAAAGAACTATCGTAGATATAGCCTCTTTTACCATCTAATCCACATCCTTTAGCGTAAGGGTCGATGACCTCATTAGTGCCAGCCTGGTTAGTAACAGTATATGTATAATACAAATCATTACAATCGCCTAAAACATCGACTTCCCAAACTCCACCATGTTGATACCACATCTTATATTGACGTTTAGTGCTCGAAGCACTGACATCCCCGTTATCATAAATATTTAATAAAACATAAGCGGAAGTTGGTGCCCATAATCTAAAAGTAGTCTTTTCTTTTGAATAGATTGCTCCAAGTTCACCGTCATATGTATAAAATTTATTAAAACGTGTTAAATTTTTGACGTGTTTACTATCAGCGGGGACCTTGATATTACCACCTGTTTCACTATTATAAGTTTCATATCCCACGACTGGGTTATATAAATATTCACATCTCGCTGTTGTTACTTGAGTAATGCCAATATAATTTTGATATATGCTTTCAAGAACATATGTGCAATTAAGATGCATAGTATAATTTAAATCAATAGTAAATTCTTCACTAGTTGGTTTAAATTGCCCGATTAAATATTTATTTTTATAATCGTAGATAGATTGCTTTTCATCACTCAAACTATAATACGTTTCATCAAAAGCATAGACTGCAACATTAATTGGCGTAGCTTTCGCTTTACAATATATTGTTTTCCAATCATCGAAATAACATATTTCAATTTTAGGTCTTTGTGTAGACTCATAATCTTTAAATATATCTAATGAATTACCAATGCCTGGAACAACGTAAACTGTCATCTCGCCATCAACAACATCGTATTGATCATAATAAATAAACGAATCTTCACTTTGACCATCCCAGTTAGTATCGGGCCCAAACTTAACAATAAAATTAAGTTTCTTTTCCGTTAAAAAGGTTTGAAAGTCATCGAGTGAATAATCAATAGTATAAACCATGTGTTTCCCATCAGCGTCACTTGTTGGTTTTAAAAATAGTTCTGTTCGAGCATCGCTCCAAACATAAATTTGTCTATCCGCACATCTTCCATCGTCATTATAATAATGAATGGTAAGTTTATTTGGCGCTAAACGGGCTTTTTCTTCTTTTTTAATCTCAATTAATCGATATGGATTATCAAGCGAAACAGGAGTTTCTTCTTGATATGTAATTGGATCGTTTATGCCTTCATTACAAATATCTTTAGAGATTACATT
>CAVDWX010000029.1:8267-13140 GCA_963612735.1 Gemmiger formicilis
AAATAAAGGTCTACTTTCGTGGTTAATAAAATTAATTTTCTCCATGAATTTCTCAAAAAGATTACATTTATATTAATAAAAAAGCTTTCTTTTGGAAAGCCTTTTCTTAACTTTTATATGTTAATTACATCGTTTTACAAGCGATAAGTGTCTCATACGAAGATAATCTCGTATTTGCACCTAAAGTTTTACCACTATCAATGGTATCTAAATACAATGTATAGCCGCTTAAATCAAAACTTCTAAATGACTCGGTGGAAGTCTCGATGTTGCTATGAATGACAATATATTCCTTATTATTAACACTATCTTTTAAAGTATAAGAGATAACGTTTTTATAATCGCTTACTTTTACATCAATATTGTTCTTAATATCTTCTTCACTGTTATAAGCTAAAGATGATAAATTTTGTTTTAAAGAAATGAGTTTTTGATAATTATTGAACATGTCACTATTTTTAATCTTCAAAGAATAATCTAATTCATTGACTTCATAACTGGACTGATAAGAATTATGATCTCCACCTTTAGTTCTTAAAAATTCTTCGCCTGCAAGCATAAAGGATAAGCCTTGAGAAGTAAAGACAATAGAATTAGAAAGCATCGCCATTTTTTTAATAGTGACATCGTCTTCAACACCCGCTGCTTTCGCGCGATCATAAAGGGTGTAATTATCATGACAAGTTACATAACTAACAGCTTTATTTGGATCGCTGCTATATCCACCAGTCTTGCCTAAAATGCCGGAGACTAAATCAGAAGAATAATTAATCGCGGTAGTTGAAGTTGACCATCCCTTTTCACTATCTCCACTTAAACCACCTTTAATTAAAGAATCTCTAATCTTATCGTTAAAGGCACCGTACCCCTCAAATTTAGAAATATTAGATTGTTTTGCTTGAAGTCGATCTGATAAACCGGAAGTACCACCCGTCCAAGGTTCACCGTAGATAACGATATGTGGATTAATGGTTTTTAAATTACTAGCTAATTCATTCATTGTATCGATGTCATGAAGTCCCATCAAATCAAATCTAAATCCACCTAATTTATATTCTTTAGTCCAGAATTTTGTCGAATCAATCATGAATTTTCTCATCATGGCTAATTCAGATGCTGTTTCATTTCCACACCCTGAACCATTATATAAATTATCGTTGTTATCATATCTAAAATAATATCCAGGCATGAGGGCTTCAAAGTTGCTCGCAGCAGCATTATTAACATGGTTATAAACAACATCCATGATAATACTAATACCGGCTTTATTATAAGCCATCACTAATTCTTTAAATTCTTTAATACGGGTATATCCATCAAATGGGTTAGAAGAATATTTACCTTCTAAAACATTATAATTAAGAGGATTATAGCCCCAGTTGAAGGAATCCATATCTAATTCATCGTTAGCTTGATCAAATATAGGTAATAATTGTACGGCATTGACACCTAATTCTTTAATGTGATCGAATCCAGTCTTGACTGAGACACCATCCTTAGAATAAGTAGTCCCTTCTTCATACATTCCTTTAAATAATTTAGCGTTAGCTTTATTACCTAACCATGTCGATGAAGAAGTCACATCGCTTACATGGGATTCATAAACTGTCATATGGTTGCGTTCAATATTTAAATAAGAAATATCATCCCAATTAAGAGGATTAGTGGCACTAAAATCAACAATCATTCCTCTTAAACCATTAACCCCTGCACTTTTAGCGTATGGGTCCACTACTTCAGCTTTATCTAAACCGTTACGAGTGACTACATAAGTGTAATAATAACCCGCTAAATCTTCTTCGACGACTGCTTCAAAAACTCCTTTTTCGCCTTTAGTCATACCGACTGTTTTATAAACGGTGTCATCGCCAAGAGATTTTCCATCTTTGTCTTTAATAGAAGCGGGGGTTCCATTTTTATATAAATTTAACGCTATAGAAGTAGATACAGGTGACCAGACTCTAAAGGTTGTCTTTTCTTTAGTGTAAATAGCACCTAATTCACCATCATAATTATATTTGTTATTAAAGGAATCAGTCTTATATAAATAATATTTATTGATTGACTTAACATATTCCAAACCATCGGAAACAAAGGTTGCTTTAACAACGTAATCCGCATCGAATTGTCCTTCTTCTTTTAAATCAAAATAATAATTAGTAACACCGGATACTGGAGTTTGACTCTCATACAATTCGTTATTGATATATAGTTCAATTTTACTGACATCGCTAGATACGACAACTTTGATGCGCTTATCAGTTATGAAACGTGAAGTAAGGATACCCACTCTTGGAGCTTCATCAGCGCTTTTATAAACAGTAGGATTTCCACATACTAAATAGATGTTATATATGCCATTGTTATCGATAGTATAATCTTTAAAATCGATGAATCTATCATCGCTAACGTCCTTATTCCAGTCAGCGTCACGAACGATAAAACCCATGCTATTATCAGTAGAATCTTTATAGATATCAGAAAGGGCGTACGTTGCTACAACCCCATACTCATCTTTCCAATTAAATTTGAATATGGCACCATCTCCTCCATCTTCCCAGAGCCATAAACACCATGGGGAATATTCTCCATCATAGCGGTAATAATGAATGGATACCGCTGGTGTGGTGACTTCTGGTCTAGTCGTCGGTAAATCATCCTCTTTTTTCGAGCTAGAAGTAGTAACTTGACTCGATGCATCATCGCTTATGACACTGCTACTACTAGAGGTAGGTTTACATGATGAAAATAAAGTTAGCGTTAGAGCAATTAGAGCAATTAACAAGTTCTTTTTTTTCACAATTTTTCTCCTTTTTATTTTTTTATTTCTTCGCTTCGAGATTCATGAAGCGATATGGAACTGATTGATTGTAAAGATCCAAGAAAAGAAGGATCATCCACCATAGTGGGGTGCTCCGATTCATAATTCTCTTCTTCTTTTTTATTTTTAAAGATGATTGATTCATTCTTATTAGCAGCGGTAACTTGTAGTATTCGATTATATAAATCGTCGTTTCGAGAAGAGAAAATGATTAATAAAGCATTAACAAATAATGGCCCAATGCCTAATATGACAAAGTACGCTAACGAGAAGTAGATAATTCCCACTAGTGGTAAAACAAAATAGATAAGCGGTCTTAATAAAACTTTATATGTTTTAACGTAATATCCATCTTTTTTATTTATGTAGACAATATTAAATATCTTTTCAAAAATAGTAACTTTGTCCTTAAGAATAAAAGGAATGGCGATATATAAAATAATAATAGCTAATAAGAAGGAAGAAACGCGTGAAGAAAATTCAGTATATTTAACATGCAAAATAGCTTCTTGATAATTCTTATTAAAGATGGATAAATAGGAAGGAAGTTGATCATATGAAGTCTTAAAAATCTCTTTCATGTATCGATAATAATTTTTAGTTTCAAGATGATTTCTTTCATATCCTATTTTTTCAGTATCATATGTTCCATCTTCGTTTTGATAATAGGCAAAATAATCATTATAAGAAGTAGAACTACCATCATTAGGGTCTTCAACTAGGTTTAAAACTTTGATGTTATAAATATGTATAATACTAAAACTCTTATTATAAGCAGCGTTGAAATTTTCTTTAATCTCGTCTGGATAGTAGATGAAATAGAAGTCTTTAATCACGCTTTCATATTTAGAATAATCATCATTATTAGTAAGGGTAATGGAATAAGTTTCTAAAATATTTTTACGGATTTTATCATAGGAATCAAAACGAAAAATAGGCTTAAATATAAGATTAAAAGAGGCAAAATAGAAAACAAGTGTTAAAAGAGCGACAGAAACAACATCTAAAATAAACGCTAATATTCTTTTATTAGGTTCAACACGTTCAATACGTGCATTAAAATTATTTGAATAAGGCGGCTTTTTCTTCATAAAATCTCTCTTCAGTGGGATTAGAAAAATAAATGGATTCGTAATTATCAATAACGATGCTACCAGCTATGACATCATGTAAACATTGATGTTTTTTCATAAACATAAACATCGTATAGGTGATGAGGAATACTCCTCCAAAAGTCATAAAACCCAATAATATCTCCACTACACTATAGATAAACCAACGCGGAATATATTTAATCTTTTTAAGATGATATCCTTCTTTAGAAAGGATTGCTAAACGGAAGATATATTTGCCAATTGTTTGTCCGTTTTTTGAAAGAATGGGAATTAATAAATTATATATTAATGAAAAGGCAATAAATACTGGAATAATCCACAAAATCGCTGAGACGATAATTTGTGTAGAATGATTTTGTAATGACTTTACTTTTTGATTTGATATGACGAATTCACTCGCTGTTTTAAATATTGATAAAAAGTAAGAGATTGTCAATTTATATTTTGCGCTATCAATAAGAGTAAAAGTACAGTCGGTCTCATTGAAATCTAAAATATTGCTCGTCGAAGTATTAATTTTTAAAATATTAGTCTTATAACCATCAATCGTAATATTGCTATTTCCTTCAAAGGCAATATATTTCTCTGTATAGAAGGTAAATAAATCTTTAGAGACATTAATATTAGAATATTTCTTACCTTTATAAGTAATCTCAGTATCATATAAGGATGATAAATTTGAATATGAATCAAATGTCGATTTGCCAGAAAACGCTCCATCATCACTAACCAAAAATAAACCCGAATCAGAAATATAATTAGTGATGGCTTGTTTATCGCTAATAAAAGCATCTTTATTGAAAGTTAAAGGAAAAACAACTGGTAAAAATAAAGATAAGGTGGAGCCAATTAAAAGAACGAAATCAATTAAACCCGCAAAGACGCGAGAACTTTTCTTGGCTAAAACAATTCTTTTCATATATTAATAATATAATAT
>CAVDWX010000030.1:0-17836 GCA_963612735.1 Gemmiger formicilis
ATTCTTGTATTAATCCTGATACTCTTGATTCTTGTTAAAAAAGACTAGTCAACTCTTAAGTTGCTAGCCAAAAAGCAAATTTATCTTAGCTCGAATTAAATGGATTTGCAATGATCGGGGTGATTCATTTCGCCCCTCCCAATTGAAAAATCTATGGTTCTATCGTGGTTTTTTAAATTGATATAAATTTTGAAATTATTTTAATAGATAACGTTTAATAAGATTAAAAATAAATAAGACTATACTTCTAATTCGTGTTTCTAAATTACTTAAATAAATTTCTCTCTCTTTTAGCATTGTATAGTTAGCAAAATTATGTAAATAAAAACTTATTTTTGAAATTTAGGTAATAAGTTTTTTAACCGATGATATCGTTCTATTTTTGCATTTAAATTTTGAAATATGTAATTTAATAATATTTTATTATTTTTTTCTTTTTTAGTATTGCTAATCATGTTTATATGGCTTTATAATATGAGTGCAGTGGTAAAAAGTGGGAGAAAGTGGGAAAAATGTTATTTGGACACTATGAACATACACTCGATGAGAAAGGTAGATTAGTCATTCCTCGCAAATTGCGCGAAGAACTCGGACAATTAGTCTATATTCTTAAAGGCTTTGATGGGGCATTAGCCATCTATCAAGCTAATAAATTTGAGGAATTAGTGGCTCAAATTGATAAAATGCCCTTTAATAAAGCTTCCGCTAGAAGTTATATCCGCGCTCAACTATCATCAGCTTGCGATTTAGAAGTTGATAAGATGGGTCGAGTCCAATTACCAACGCATTTATTAAACAAATATTCTATCGGTAAAGATGTCGTTATTCTTGGAGTTGGCGACCATATGGAAATATGGGATAAAGCCACTTATGAACAATATGAAAAGAATATGGATAAAGATTTTGAAGACATCGCTGAAGATTTGAATATCGATTAACAACATGAACAAACATATACCAGTTTTACTTAACGAATCCATCGACGGGTTAAATATTAAAAGTAGTGGTATCTATGTTGATCTCACCTTAGGAAGAGCGGGCCATTCATCAGTTATCTTATCTAAATTAACAAGTGGTAAATTAATCGGAGTTGATCAAGATGAAGAAGCGATTGAAGAAAGTAGAACCATTCTTTCTAAAATCAGTTCAAATTTTGTTCTCATACATTCCAATTTTAAAAACATCAAAGACATTTTATCTTCATTAAATATCGGTGGTGTTGATGGGATTTTGATGGATTTAGGAGTTTCATCCCCACAGTTTGATGAAGCGGAAAGAGGATTCTCCTATCGAAGTGATGCTCCCTTAGATATGAGAATGGATCGCAGTCAAAATTTAACAGCTTACGACATTGTTAACAATTATAGTGAAAACGATCTATTTAGAATAATTAAAGATTATGGCGAAGAAAAATACGCCTATTCCATTGCTAAAAATATTGTTAAAGCTCGAAGCACTAAACCGATTAAGACCACTTTTGAATTAGTGGACATCATCAAGATGAGCAAGCCAATGAAAGAACTTAAAAAAGTGGGTCATCCCGCTAAGCAAGTATTTCAAGCCTTACGCATCGAGACTAACGATGAATTAAATGTCTTAAGGGAAACACTAATCAGCGCTAGTGAAGTGCTCAATAGTAAAGGCCGCTTAGCTGTCATTACCTTCCATTCATTGGAAGATAAAATCGTTAAATCATTCTTTAAATCCTTAGCGATTAAAGAGGGCAATCGATACGATTTACCAGACAACAATGAAGAATGCTTATATAACCTCATTACCACGAAAGCAATTAAGCCTAGTGAAGAAGAATTAATAAATAATCATCGCTCCGCAAGTGCGAAATTAAGGATTATAGAAAGGAAATAAAATTATGAAAGATAAATTAGTCAAAAATGGACATAAAGCCCCTTATTACCGTTTCCGCAAATTCTCTCTTGGATTAGTGGTTTCTTTAAGCGCCTTTTTCATCATTTTAGTTCCAACATATATTTCTATAAATTATCAAAATGAACAAGGGCAAGCTAAAGAAAATTCTTCTAGTGAACCCATTAGCGAGGACATCAACAATGAACAAATTAAAACTTATCAACAAGATTAATGTCGTTGTTTCTTTGTGGTTAAGTGTTATCTCGCTCGCCCTTTTACTTATATATAGATTTTATGTCAATAACCTCCCTTTACTTATTGCATCATGTTCATTAATTGGTCTAACACTGCTGATTAATATTTCTCTCATCCTCATTAACCTCAAACAGTGTGAAACATCAAAGGCCAAATCTAATGAATGGTACCGTAACTAAGTGTTACGGTTTTCTTTTTTTAGTACATTATTAGTATTTATTTAGTAGATTTCATTTTCTATTTTGCTATTTATATAAATAATTGCATTATTTCATATTAATCGGTAAAATAATTTTGATATGGAAAAACCTTTAGCAGCCTTAGAAATCTCTTCAAAACAGCTTAAGCTTATTGTCGGCTATGAATTAGATGGTAAAGTCTATGTTTTATATACCCTTAATAAGCCATATGGACATATTGTCAAAGAAGGAAAATTTATCGATGTTCCCGAATTAAATAAAGCAATTGCTTCCATTTGTGAGATCGCTGATAGCAATGTTAAATTAAAAATTAGTATTTCTGATGCTTTAGTGGCTCTTACTCCATATGGGATTCAAGTATTTAATTCCGATCAAATTACGACAATCGTTTCTGAAGATAGTAAAGTTAGCTCTTTGGATGTTAAAAATATTTATACTCTTATTCGTAATGGCACTTATCCTAATAATAGCGTTTTAGCGGATATCATACCTAATGCTTATATTTTGGAAGATCAAAGAACGTTCCCAGAACCTCCATATGGAGAAACTTCTAAATCGTTAAAAGTCATATCAAAAGTGCATACGTTACCTAGTTTTATAGTCAATAATTATTGCGCTGTTGTTAAAAATAGTGGCATCGCCGTAAGAAGAACATTTGTTTCTCCTTTTGCAACTTCTCAATTATTAGCGACATATCCAGAAATTCCATCCGATTATATTCTTGTCGATATTGGTAGTGAAGTAACTACTGTTTCTTTAATTGGTCAAAAAGAATTGTATGATTCAAGATTCTTTTCTTGGGGCGGTGATAATATTACCGATCACATCGTTGCTAGCTTCAACATCGGTGAAGAAGATGCTGAAAAAATTAAAGTGACGTATGGAATTGATAACCGTGTCATGAATTTTGAAGCACCGGTTTGTACAAGCGATGATGGAAACGGTAACGAAATCAAACATTACACTGATGAATTAAATAAAATCATTAAATCAGAACTCGATGTTTTCATTAAAGAACTCGATACTGCTTTAAATCAATTATTTGTCCAATATGATCCGTCTTATAAGCGCCTCCCTATGGTTTTAATTGGGGGAGGGTCAAGACTACACGGCTTAGTTGAATACATCTTGCCTAAATTAGAAAGCGATAAGATAATCCCTGTTATCCCTAAAACATTAGGAGCGAGAAATCCTTCCTATTTTGCTTTATTAGGAATGATTTTAATTGCTAATAAATATCCGCTTATTCAGGAAGAAGATCAAGCCAAAGTTGGAAGTTTAACTCGCAATAGCAAATAGAGGTATATAATATGCAAAACTATGATTTAGATAACTTTGAACCCGCTGCTAAAATAGTCGTTATCGGCGTTGGCGGTGCAGGAAATAATGCTGTTAACCGCATGATTGATGATGATATTGCTAATGTTGATTTTTATGTCGCTAATACCGATAAACAAGCTTTATCAACTTCTAAATCATATAACCGTATCATTTTAGGCGAATCTCTTACCGGTGGATTAGGAGCTGGTGGAGAGCCGGAAATTGGTGAAAAAGCGGCGGAAGCGAGCGCTGACGATATTCGCGAAATTGTTAAAGATGCAAATATGGTTTTTATCGCTGCGGGGATGGGAGGAGGAACCGGAACTGGTGCCGCTCCTGTTATTGCTAAAATTGCCAAAGATAGCGGAGCCTTAGTGGTTGCTATTGTCACTCGACCATTTACCTTTGAAGGAAAAATACGCATTGTCCATTCAATTGAAGGGCTGACTAAATTAAAAGAAAATGTTGATTCTATCATCGTCGTCAATAATGATAAATTACTTATGATGTCTGGAAAAGCTCCTATTACTGAAGCTTTTTATGAATCCGATAAAGTCTTGGCTCAATCCGTTAAAACGGTCGTTAATTTAATTCTTTTACCAGCGATTATTAACCTCGATTTTGCGGATGTTAGAAATACTTTAAAAGATTCTGGTGTTGCTTTAATTGGATTTGGTCTTGGAAGTGGGGCTAATCGAAGTAAGGAAGCGGCGAATAACGCTATTAATTCTCCTTTGCTTGAGGCATCTATTACCGGAGCAAGAAAAGCTATTGTCGCTATAACTTGTGGACCCAAAGTTTCTCTTATTGAAGCTCAGCAAACCGTTGATATGTTAATAAATGCAGCAGGAGGAGATATCGATATTAAATTTGGTATCGCCATCAATGATCAACTTAACGATGAAATTTTAGTAAGCGTCATCGCTTCTCATTTCGAACATGAAGTTGATTTCTCTAAGCCCACTCCATTTGTTGCACTAAAAAGTGATAATGTCTTTAATAATGTTGATGATAACTCCAATAATGAAAATACAGAAAATGAAGAGACAAGCGATTTAGAAAATGACATCTTGCCTTCATTTTTAAAGGATTAATTTATGAAATTGAAAATCATATCATTATTATTAATTGTTTTAAGCGTGTCCAGTTGTTCAAGTGGTAAATCTTCTTATATTTATAATTCACATAATAATGAAAATTCATCTTCTATTTATAGTTCTTCTAATGACGTAGATGGTAAAACATATTTACCAAGTGCATATTATGATTCATATTATCCGGATGACTTTTCTTGGACTAATAGTAGTGATTTAAGAATTAAATTATTAAAGATTATTAGAACTGGATATACTGCGATTGAATATGCGCAGTGGGATATTTGTAAAGCTTCATCTCAAAGCTTGACTAATTTTAAAAATGTTAATCAAATTTATAGTCAAGATGATATTAAAAAGACTTCGACTTATAGCAGTACTGGCAATGTCAAAGGTTGGCAAAAAGAGCATGCTTTTCCGGCTTCTCTAATGACTGGTTTAACAACTACTCAAGCTGTTAAAACTAAAGGTATGGCCACTGATTTGCATAATTTATTTGCTTCTTATGGATCCGCTAATAGTTCAAGAGGAAATTGTAATTATGGAAATGCGGATAAAACCTATTTTAAAACTATTGATAATAGCGATGTGAAATACACTAATGTCAATCCAAATACTGGTGGCAATGCTGATTTAGATTATAATTTTGAACCAGGTGATGAAGATAAAGGCATGTTAGCAAGAGCCATCTTTTATATGGCTTTGATGTATGGAGAAGAAGCTAAAGAATATGAAGATGATGAAAGTCAATACGGCCTTTCCTTGCAAGAAGATTATGTGAAATTTATAACAGGTGGAGAAGCACCTAAAAGCCACGGTAATTTATCTACCCTACTTGCTTGGAATGAATTCAAAGTTAATCGATTGGAATATCAACATAATGAAACAGTTTATAGTGCTATTTATAAAGATGTCTCTCAAGGCAATCGCAATCCTTTTGTTGATTATCCAGATTTGGTCAGCTATGTATATGGAGAAAATAAGGATAAAGCAGGAAAATTAAGCGATTTAAAGCCATCAAAGGCTGATATTATTTTAGAAGCTAAATCCATTTATAATTATGCTTATAGTGAAACTAATATAGATTCTTATCATGTCGGTGATGAATTCAAATTTTCTACTTTAACGCTTAACCTCATTAAGCAAGATTTTACTTTTGAAGAAATAAAAGGAATTGATTCTTCTTTTACTGTTATTGGAATTAGTGATAATTATCTATTTACTTCAAGTGATGTTGGTGATAAAACAATTTCGATTTCGACTCCAATTAACATTATCTATTTCACAATTAGTATCGCTTCTGATGTTATCCATGGCGCTACTTATGCGAGTAGACTTATTTCAAATGAGAGTCAAGCTAGCGAAGATGAGAATTATATTTTGACATCTACTTCACTAGAAAACGCAACTACATTAAAGGATAGTTTAAATAAACAGGAATGGTTATTTAATTTTGGAATTACAAAAACTGCTGTTGCCAAAAGTGGAAACGGGGTTGTTTTTGGAGGAGCTTCAACAACTAAACCCGCTGTTAATAATTTAAGCATCGAAAGCGTTAATAATATTTCCAATATTGATTACATTGCCATCTCGACCCATACCGCCTCTAACAAATCGGCTGATTTAGTAATTTACATTGATGAAGTCAGCGTTTATTCGACTACTGTTACATATGAAAAAGGCGAATATATAATTTATTCAACTCCCACTGATATTAATAAATCTGGGAAGATTAAGTTTGAATTTAATAACGTCGATGCTGGACTTCATATTGAATATATTGCTTTCAATGTAATTAATTAGTAAAATTAATTCCGTTCCTAGAAGACACGTTCCTTTTAAGGCTATTTATAGCGAGTTGGTGATGGTGGAAGACTGACAATAAGGTAAAAGTGAATATCCCTTCTTTGTAGATATCTGAACTAATAGTAAGTTATCCGTTAGCAGCGTCAATGCTTAATTAAGGGCTAGAATGAATATTTCTAGAACTAAGGTGGTACCGCGCTTAATGCGTCCTTAGCGGACGCTTTTATATTAACAAGGAGAAAATTATGGATTATAAAGACACATTATTAATGAATCGTTCTAACTTCGAAATGAGAGGTAATCTCAATCAAAAAGAACCATTATTAGTCAAAGAGTGGAAAGAAAAAGACTTATATGAAGCGATGAATTTAAACCGCAAAGATGCGAAGGAATTTGTTCTTCATGATGGTCCACCTTACGCGAATGGTGATATGCACTGCGGTCATATGCTTAACCGTATCTTAAAAGATTTCGTGGTTAGATATAAAAATATGGACGGCTTTTATACTCCTTTTGTCTTTGGCTGGGATACACATGGTTTACCAATTGAAAACAAAGTGACGAAAAGTGGAATCAACCGTAAAACTACTCCTATTGTTGAATTTAGAAAGAAATGTGAAGAATATGCCTATACCCAAGTTGCTAATCAAAAAGAACAGATTAGACGCCTTGGCTTAGTCGGTGATTTTTCTCACCCTTACTTGACTTTACAAAAAGAATATGAAGCGACTCAAATCCATATTTTTGCTCTTATGGCCTTAAGAGGATTGATTTATAAAGGCTTAAAACCAGTTTATTGGTCGCCGAGCAGTGAATCCGCTCTTGCTGAAGCGGAAATCGAATACGCTGATGTTTTATCTCATTCCATTTATGTGGCTTTTAAAGTTAAAGATGGAAAAGGAGTGATCGATAACGACGCCTCTTTAGTCATCTGGACAACGACCCCTTGGACATTGCCGGCTAATTTAGCGATATCCGCTCATCCTGATTTTGTGTATGGAGAATACTTAACTAATAAAGGTAAACTTGTCTTCTTAAAAGAATTTGAAGATAAGCTTAAAGAAGAACTTGGTTTAGAAGATGTCGCATTAATTAAGACGTTCAAAGGATCAGAAATTGATGGAGTGATTTGCAAGCATCCTTTCTACGACCGAGATTCTTTAGTTATTAACGGCACTCATGTCACTAATGATGCTGGAACTGGTTTAGTTCATACCGCTCCTGGACATGGTGTTGAAGACTATCAAGTGTGCCTCAATTATAATATCAAGCCATATTGTCCTGTTGATGAAAAAGGATATTTGATGAAAGGGACAGGAGAAAGATTAGAAGGATTATTTTATGAAGACGCTAATGAGGTTGTTTTAGAATTATTAAAAGAAAACAATGCGTTACTTAAACATTCTACTTTTACCCATTCTTATCCACATGATTGGAGAACAGGTAAACCTCTTATTTTTAGAGCCACCAATCAATGGTTTTGTTCAATTGACCCGATTAGAAATGAATTATTAGAAAAAGTCCATGAAACAAAATGGTATCCTTCTTGGGGTGAAGTGAGAATGGAAAACATGATCAAAGACCGAGCGGATTGGTGTATCTCTCGTCAACGGGCTTGGGGAGTTCCTATTCCAATTTTTTATAATGAAGATGGTTCACCCATAATCGAACAAAAAGTATTCGATCATGTCGAAGAATTATTTAAACAATATGGCTCCAATATTTGGTATAGCAAAGAAGCGAAAGACTTGCTTCCAGATGGCTATACTAATCCATTATCTCCGAACGGCAAATTTAGCAAAGAAAACGACATCATGGATGTTTGGTTTGATAGCGGTTCTTCTTTTGCTAGCGTTTTAATTAATCGTGGATATCAATACCCATGCGACTTATATTTAGAAGGCAGTGACCAATATCGAGGATGGTTTAATTCTTCTCTTATTATTTCAACAGCCGCTTTTGATAAGGCTCCTTATAAGAGTGTAGTTACTCACGGCTTTGTGATGGATGAACACTGGGAAAAGATGTCTAAATCAAAAGGCAACGGCGTTGATCCAAATAAAATTGCCAGTATCTACGGCGCTGATATATTAAGATTATGGACTGCCACCATCGATTATCAACAAGATGTAAAAATATCTGAAGGTATCATTAAAAATATTTCGGAACAATATCGTAAGATTAGAAATACATTAAAATTTATTTCTTGGAATCTAGTGGATTTTTCTAAAGACACTATCGTCGATACATTTAGCAAAGTTGATGAATATATTTTAGCAAAATTAGAAGATGTCATTAATTACACTCGTAATAAATTCGATAATTATGATTTTGCCAGTGCTCTTTCTTATATCATGACTTTTATGTCCGCTGATTTGAGCGCTTTCTATTTAGATATTGCTAAAGATAGTCTTTACTGCGATAAGAAAGATTCTTTAAGAAGAAGACAAATTCAAACCGTCTTATATAAAGTAGGAGAAACATTACTAAGATTACTCAATCCAATTTTGCCTTTCACAATGGATGAATTTAATAAAAATCTTCCTTTGGAAAGAAAATGGAATGCACAGCTATTAGATTTCCCAAAAGAAAGCCATAATTATGATCCTTCAATTTTAGAAGAATATGAACTCTTTAAAAAAGTGAGAGATGATGTTTTAAAAGCTTTAGAAGAAGCAAGAAGTAGTGGCGTTATCGGTTCTTCGTTAGAAGGACATGTCTATATTTGTTTTAAAGATGATAAATATAAAAACATTTTTAACGGACTCGACCAAGATTATCTCAATCGTTTATTTGTAGTTTCATCTTTTGATATCGTCTCTGAAATAGAAGGAAAACAATATTTTACATCTAAAATAGTAGTTAAACATCATGAAGGACATTTCTGTTCTCGCTGCTGGAATTATGAAGATGAGGCATATCAATTAGAAGATGGGAGTTATGTCTGCCATCGTTGTCATGATGTCTTGGAGGATAAATAAATATGGAGTTTGTTAAATTTAAAGATAAGTCTATTAAATGGCTAAAATGGTTTTTTGAATCTTTTATTTGGCTTTTTATTGTCTTATTAGCTTTAGATATTGTTAGCAAAAACATCGTTGTCAATAATATAAAAATCAATGAAGGTGAAATTAAAGTTATTCCATATATTTTGTCATTTAAATACATTGTTAATACCAAAGCCGCTTTTGGAATTGGTTTTAATAATGATTTAACAAACCGCATTGTCTATATCATCATTGCAAGTGTCGTCTTTATCGGTGTCTTAATTTATTACATTTTCACTTTTAAAAAACATAATAAGCTCATTCGGGCGATGATTATGATGATCTTAGTGGGAGCAATTGGCAATTTAATTGACCGTATCTTTTATTCTCCTTCTTATTTACATAACGATTTAAATGGAGTGGTGGATTGGATTTTATTTTTCCCAACTACTCGTATTTTCCCTTATACCTTTAATATCGCGGACGCTTCCATTGTTGTTTCGGTATTTATATTAATCGTCTACCTCATTGTTGAAGAAATTAAAGAATATAAAAAGAAGAAAAAAGAGGCTCTAGCAGTGGACGCTACTCCCTTTCTTTCTTTAGAAGAAAAGGAAAGATTAGAACGCATTATTAAGGAAAATAATAGCGAAACAACAATAAATAATAAAGAAAATAATGAACAATAAATTTATCGTTACATCTAAAGAAAATGGACTAAGACTTGATAAAGCCTTAGTTTCTTTTCTTAACGATAAATCAAGAAATTATATTCTAAAGTTAATCGATTCTAATTTAGTGAAAGTAAATGGAAAGAATTTCCTTCCTTCCTACAAAGTAAAAGAAAATGATGTCATTGAAATCGAAGAATTAATCAATACCGAATTAGAGATAACTAAAGAAAATATCTCTTTAGATATTGTTTATGAAGATGATGATATCTTAGTCATCAATAAGCCAAAAGGCATGGTCACTCATCCAGCACCGGGAAATTATGAACATACCCTTGTCAATGCTTTGATGTATCATTGCCACGATTTAAGCGGAATAAATGGTGTTTTACGTCCTGGTATTGTCCATCGTTTAGATAAGGATACATCTGGTCTATTAGTGGTGGCTAAAAATGATCAAGCCCACCGCTATTTAGCTAATCAACTTTTAGACCATACGATGCATCGAACTTATCTTGCATTAGTTAACGGAATCATCACGGAAGATAAGGGAGAAATCAATCTACCCATCGGAAGAAATCCAAATAATAGATTAAAAATGATGGTCAGCAAAAATAATAGTAAAGATGCCATCACTTATTTCAAAGTCCTAGAAAGATTTAATAAATATACTCTTGTTGAATGTAGTTTAAAAACAGGAAGGACTCATCAAATTAGAGTTCATATGTCTTATATTGGCCATCCCGTTGAAGGTGATCCTTTATATTGTAATAAAAATAGCAATAAGTTATATCATGATGGACAGCTTTTACTTGCTTATAAACTGACATTAATTCATCCTAAAACTCACGAAGAGATGACTTTTAAAATTGATATTCCAGCTTATTTTAATGACATTCTTATTTCTTTAAGGAAGAAATGATTTGTGAATAATTTTTAAAATTCTTTTTCACCAATTTATTGAATTCATCTATTCCGTATTTATCAATAAATTTAACGGCAAATTCATCAGCGGCAGATCCCGCGCCAAAAGGGAAAGATAGATGATATTTTTCTTCTAATTTTTCTTTTTCTTTTAATAATGAATAACGAGCAATTAAAGATGCTAAGGCGACGGAAGGAAAATAGGATTCACCTTTTGTTTTAAAAGTAATGTTTGTCACTTTTTCTTCATTTTCATCATTTAGATATGAATAATATTTTCTTTCATTAACGAATTCATCGACATAGATGTTTTTTATATGTGGGTGAGCTTTAACCATATTTAATAACGCTCGATTGTGCATCTTTGCTTTTAAAGAATTAAGATTCTCATTTACTAAATACATATCGCTATATTTCTCATTTGGTAAAGTCAGTTTTGAATACGAACAATATTTAAGTAAAGTAGGTACTAATTCTAAAATATGTGTATCATTCATTTTTTTACTATCTTTAATGCCTAATCCTAATAAGGCATTCATATTATCTTTTGAGATATATGTAGCGACAACTATCATTGGTAAAAAGAAATCTCCAACGCCAACTTCATCGCTTCCAATTTGTTCATTTACATCTTGATAATAGGCCGGAACAATGTTCTTTTTTAAATTCACTTCAGCATTTTTATCATATTTTTGAGCTTCTTTTAACGCTCCTTCACCCATAAAAACAGCTTTTAGTGTCCCTTTTTTAGAGGTGTAGATTGTTATCGATATATCTTTATACAATGCTTTAAAAATGATGTACTCACCATCATTAGTAATTTGATAAGATTGATAATCCTTTAGAATTTTGTCTTTTACCTTTTCGTTGATAATAAGAGATATCGTTTGTTTTGACATGGCTTTATTATAATTGAATATATCTTCACATCGTTAGATGAATTGATATTATTTCGTTTAAGCCAATCATTTTCTACTTATGTAAATTATTATGCTAATATATTGCTATGCAAAATATTTATGAGACATTTGAATTTAATAAGATTAAAGAAAAAATCTTAGAATATAGTAAAACCGATTTAGGCAAGGAATTCATTCTAAATCTAACAATGTTTACTTCTAAAACCGAATTAAATAGTGCCTTATTAGATTTAGAAGAGATGTCCTCTTTGTATCTCAGATTTGGGCCACTTCCCATTTCTAGTAGCGCTAACGCATTAGAATTAATCGATTTAGCTAAGAAAAGTGGCTTATTAACTCCTCGAGACCTTCACCTCATCGCTAATGATGTTTTAACATTAGAAAAAATTAATCAATATTTAAAAAAGATTGATTTAAGTTATCCTAGAATTAAGGAGATGACATCATCTTTTTATGATTTATCTTCTTTAGAAAAAGAAATTCATCGATGCATTAATTCCGCTCTTGTTGTTGATGATAAGGCTTCTCCTACTTTAAAAGAGATACGAAATAAGATTAAAAAATTAGAGAATGAACTCAATCAAAAAGGAGCTTCTATTGCTTTAAGCTATAGCGCTTATTTAAATGATGACAATCCAACAATTAGAGATGGGCATTACGTTTTACCAGTTAAAACGGCATATAAGAATAAAGTAGTGGGGATAATTTATGATGTCTCCGATAGCGGTAATACCACCTTCATTGAGCCTCTAGAAATCGTTAATATCAACAATCAAATCACTTCTTTAAGAGTGGAAGAAAACGAAGAAGTAAGAAAAATATTAAAAATGCTCACCAATTTGGTGTTGCTTCAAGAAAACGAGATTATTGCTAATAATAAAATTATTGCTAAATTTGATTTTTTATTAGCTAAAAGTATATATGGACAAGAAATTAACGGTGTAATAGCTAAAATTAGCGATAAGCCTTGTGTCAATCTAGTTAAAGCGCGTCACCCTCTTATTGATCCATCTAAAGTTGTTGCTAATTCCTACTCATTAAATGAAACGGAAAGAATAATTGTCATATCTGGCCCTAACGCTGGAGGAAAAACAATTTCCTTAAAAACAGTTGGAATAATCGTTTTAATGCATCAAGTTGGATTATTTGTTCCATGTCAAAAAGCCGAAATATCATTTATCAATAATATTTATATCGATATCGGTGATAACCAATCCTTAAGCGATAACTTATCGACATTTTCCGCGCATATATCTCAAATTTCAGAAATAATAAATGTTTGTCACGCTAACGATTTATTGCTTTTAGATGAACTTGGAACTGGAACTGATCCTAAAGAAGGGGAAGCTCTTGCTTTAGCGGTATGTAAATATATTGAATCCAAGCATTCATTAGCGCTCATCTCTTCTCACTTCCAAGCCTTAAAAGAATATGGTTTAATTTCTAAAAACGTCATCAATTCATCAATGATTTTTGATGAAGAACATCTTAAACCGACTTATATATTTATGGAAGGTACACCTGGGAAAAGTTACGCTCTTGATGTAGCGTCTAGATTTAATTTACCTCCTATAATAATTAGCGAAAGCAAGGCTTATTTATCTAATCAAAATAGCTCTTCAACTTCTGAATTATTAGATATTCTTCAAAAGAAAGTGGAAGAAGTAACTAAATTAGAATTAATAAATAGCAAATTAAAAAAAGAATTAGAAAATAAAGAAAGATTATTAAATGAAAAAGAAGAAAGATTAAACGAGAGGAAAGATCATCTTTTAGAAGAAGTAAAAATTGAAAAGGAACGCTTATTAACTAAAACTAAATTGCAGTTAGAAGAAATCATATCTGAACTAAATAATGGAAATAAAAAACCTCATGAAGTCATCGACTTAAAAAGAAGAATTGAAGAATTAGAAGAAAAAGAAGAAATATATGATTTTAATGAGCTTTTAGAGGTAAATGA
The DNA here is from genome assembly GCA_963612735.1 of Gemmiger formicilis. Classification (GTDB taxonomy): domain Bacteria; phylum Bacillota_I; class Bacilli_A; order RFN20; family CAG-826; genus CAVDWX01. Next base: position 14,004 of record CAVDWX010000030.1, read on the forward strand.
TTATGTCAGCATTCCATCGTTAGGATTAAACGGGAAAATCACACGAATAAACGGTAAAAAAGGGCATATCGTCTCCGATAGTGGATTATCATTTGATGTTGAACTCAATAAGCTTCATAAAATAGATGAGATTAAACCGGTGAATAAAAAAATGAATAATAGTTATCATGAGATGACTTTTAATTCGGTTCCTCTTGAATTAAATATCATTGGTTTACGCGTCGATGAAGCTATGGATAAACTTTCTAAATATATCGATAGTTGCCGAGTTAAACATCATAAGCAAGTTAGAATCATTCACGGTTTTGGTAGTGGAGCATTAAGGAAAGCGACACGCCATTATTTAGATAAGCAAAAAGATCTCACTTATCGAAACGGGGATGCTTATGAAGGTGGAAGTGGAGCCACCATTGTCATCTTTAATGACTGAAAGAATTAAAACTTTAATCGATAATTTAAAGCACTTGCCAGGTGTTTATTTAATGCACGATAAAGATGATAATGTCATTTATGTCGGTAAGGCTAAGGACTTATATAATAGGGTGAGCCAATATTTTTTAAGAAGTCAGTCGGGAAAAGTGTTTAAGATGGTAAACAATGTCGAATATTTTGAAACCATCATCACTAAAAATGAAAAAGAAGCCCTCATCTTAGAAATGAATCTCATTCATAAATATTATCCTCGATATAATATTTTGTTGAAAGATGGAAGTCATTACCCCTATATCGCCTTAAAGAAAAAAGGAGATATATATCTCACTATTAAAAGAAATAAAAAGGATGATAATTATGTTTATTACGGCCCTTTTCCTAATTCAAGTAGTGCTTATGAAATGGTTAGTTTAATCAACACCATATTTCCAATTAGAAAATGTAAAAACTTAAAAAAAGAACCATGCTTATATTATCACCTTCATTCCTGCTTAGCGCCTTGTATAAATAAAATAGAAGAAACAAAATACGATGAATTAAGAAGTGAAATCATTTCCTTTTTAAATGGGAATAATGAAAAAGAATATCAAGAAATCAAAGCTAAAATGCTTAAAGCTAGTGAAGAAACAAATTATGAACTAGCCTCAACTTATAAAAAGATTTTAGAAGCAATTAATCACATCAACACTAAACAAAATGTTGAAATTAATGACAAAAAAGATCGAGACATATTTGCCTATTCAATTAAAGAAGGCTATTTATCGATGACTATCTTTTTATATCGAAATGGGATGCTATTAGGAAAAGAAAATCACATCGTTGAACAGTTTGGAGACCTTGAAAATCAAGTGTGTGATTTGATATTACAGTTTTATTAAAGATGTACTTTGCCAAAAGAAATAGTAATAAATAATAGCGATATCATCGATAATTTAAAAAATTATCTAGATATTGATTTAGTTAGCGTTTCAAAAGGTAAATTATATGAATTAGTAATATTAGCGAAAGAAAACGCAAATAACAGTTTAGATGAACATTTCCTTTCTTCGAGATTAGACGATAATAAGATTGCTCTACTTGAAGAACTGGGTAATTTGCTCCATATATCTACCCCATATTACATTGAATTATTTGATAATTCACATCTTCAAGGGAGTTCTCCAGTAGGGGCGATGGTCACCTTTATTAATGGAGAAAAAGTTAAAGGTTTATACCGCAAATTCTCTTTAGAACACGAAGAGAGCCGTGACGACTTAGCGTCTATGAAAGAAGTGATATATCGCCATTTAAGTCGAAACATTAAAGAAAATAAAAAAATGCCTGATTTAATCTTAACCGACGGAGGACAAATTCAAGTTGAAGCAGCTTTTAAAGTCATCAATGAATTAAATCTTGATATCAATGTTTTTGGTTTATATAAAAATGATAAGCATCAAACCGAAGGCCTAGTGGATAAAGATGGCAATACATATCGAATTGATAATAAATCATTATTCTTTTTATTGACAAGAATGCAAGATGAAGTGCATCGTTTTGCTATCTCTTTTCATAAAGAAAAAAGAAATAAAGCAATGAAAGCGTCGATACTCGATGATATTAAAGGACTAGGAAATAGAAGAAAAGAAGTTCTAAAAAGAACATATAAAGATATCACTGAATTAAAAGAAGCCTCTTTAGAAGAATTAAGCCAACTTCTTCCTATAGATGTCGCCACTTCTTTATTTAATAAATTACATCAATAATTTTTTTTATTCAATTAATTGCTTGAAAATAAACGCAAATTGCAAAAAAGAGCCCAAAAAGCGTTAAAAAAACGGATAACATTCGTATTATCCGTTAAATTTAACGATGGTACCCTCGAGGCGACTCGAACGCCTGACCCACAGCTTAGAAGGCTGTTGCTCTATCCAACTGAGCTACGAGGGCAAGTTGCCACTATATTATTCATTAGTGGCCTCTTTTTTTCAATACTTATTTTGCTTATTTAAGGTAGAAACGTCGCTTTAATCCATATCTAAGAAATAAAAACGATAAAAATTTAAAATTTTTCCAATAAAAATTATTTTGAAATTGTTAATAAAGTAAAGGAGTTCAAAAATATGAAAAATAAAATTATTCCAGTTGCATTATTGTTAGCTTTTCCCCTTATAGGATGTTCAACATCGCAAGTAAAAGCCGCTAACCGGGCGAATGAAGGTGTTACAGAAACTAGTGAAGTAGATGGTGAGTCTAGCGATAGTGTGGTTGATGAAACAAGTAGCGAGGTCGTGGACGATGAATCTAGCGATGATGTAAGTGGCGATGAATCTAGCGAGGAGGTTGTCACACCCACGGAAAGCGAATATGTAACTATATTTAAAACATTAACCGCTGATGGGTATTTTGTTTATGAAGAGAAAGAAAATAGCGAAGAAGATGCTACTTTTACCTATACTACATCGTTTAGTGTTACTTCTATATTAGGTGAGACTAAAAGCCTTACATTAAATTATAAAGAAGTAGTTAAAGAAGATATTAGTGAAAATAGTGAAGAAGATAAGCCTCATCATCCACATCACGAAAAAAGAAGAAACGAAACAGCTTATGAAGGCGAATTAGTTATTGGTGAAAATACTTATACCACTAATGGGTTTATAGAATCTAGAGATGGAGCTAAAAAATATCGCTTCAATTTTGAAAAAGAAGAAGGTGTTAAAGCTGGGCTATTCTTTGAAACAAGAGATAATAGTGTTTCTTTTAGCTATAGTGAAGGTGGAAAGCACAAAATCACAAGCGAATATACTTACGAATTAATAAAAGAAGATGATTTCACTTCAATATTTGTCAGTGAAATAACTGAAGTTGATGAAATCGTTTATTTTATAAATCAATTTGTGGATGACGAAAATACTTATATGTATTTCTTCTCATACGTTGATGAAGTAGTGACTGAAACATTTGGAACATTAACGACCACTGATGAAATTACCACATTTGAAGAAATCACATTCGATGATGATTTTGAAGACGAAGATAAAAATGATGGCGATGGATGTTGCTGCGATTGTCCTTGCTGCAATAATCATGATAAGGATTATGAAGACTTTGAAGATTATGACGATTTCGATGATTTTGAAGATTTCAATAGTGGTTACTACGATGATGATTTCGATGATTTTAATGATGATTTTGAAGATTATCATGAAGGCGGACATGGAAAAGAAGATAACCATAATGGCTATCACCATAGATAAACTCCAGATTCTTTCCTTTCTTAGGACTTAGGGTAATTCCTAAGTCTTTTTATTTGTTAAAGACTTTTTAATAATGGCACGTCTAAACCCACGGTAATAAAAAAGAAGTAAACTTATTTATATGATATTTATCGCTAGTGAATTTAAAATAATGATTTATTTTTTAAC
>CAVDWX010000031.1:0-884 GCA_963612735.1 Gemmiger formicilis
ATATTGGCTTATGTTCTCGAAGAAAAGATGATTCATACTCAGTGGTAGTATCAAAAATAAAATCACATATATAATTGGTATCAACACTGACTACTTCAAAATCATAAAATGGAAAATTTTCTTTGCTATACTCAAATAATTCCTTATTATCGGTTTTAAAATAAATATTGTGATCCCATTTTAAGATATGAGCGTATAAAGGTAAAAAATTATCAGATGTTAATCTTCTTTTATGATGTCTAGTTTTAGGCCAAGGATCTGAAAAAGATAAAAATATGCCATCAACACTATTTTCTTTAATATGAGGCAAAATATCTTTAGCGTTACCAAACATCAATTTAACATTATCAAGTTTAGATTCCACTATCTTTTTAGCGGTGATGCCAGCACAGGTGACATTCATTTCAATACCGATGAAAAACAATTCAGGATAAGTAGAGGCCATCTCAATTAAAAATTTACCTTTACCCGAACCAATTTCTAAATAAAAAGGTTGATTAAAAGTCGATATTTGCTCAACGCTCATCATCACTTCCGGATGAGCATCAATGTAAGGTTTAGCCCAAGCTTTATATTTTGTTCGCATCAAGTACCTCTCCTAAATATATAATAGCGCGCGCATAAATATCCATCGCTTTAAATAAGTCCTTTTTAAGAGCAACTTCTTTATTTGAATGCATATACGATTCAAATCCAGGGAATTGCATTCCAAAGGCGACGACATTACGAGCTTCTTTGGCGTAAGTTCCTCCTCCTATCGCTAATGGTTTAGATTCTAAATCATTAGTTTCATCTTGATATGCTTTTAATAAAGTTGAGATAAGAAGAGAATCGTTTGGATAATAAAGTAAAGGAGAAGTCGAAGTTTTTTTAACACTAAAAGG
>CAVDWX010000031.1:894-10103 GCA_963612735.1 Gemmiger formicilis
ACTAAAAGGTTTAGAAGCTTCTTTAATATTTTTTAATAAATATTTAGAGTCTGAAGTATCAACATATCTAAAATTGATAGTCGCGGAAAATTGATTATTAGTAAAAGAAACTAGTCCAACATTTAATGAATTCTTTCCCATTTCCTTAGACTCGTTATAAGCATTAATACCTTTACCGTAGAAATCTTTATATTTTTCATAAAAAGATAATAAATCATGATTTTTATAGAAAGTGCCTAGCGCTTTAATGGCCTTTAAGCCAGCATTTTCCCCTAATTCAGGAGTCGAACCATGAGCGGCTTTTCCATAAAATGTAATAGTAGTAACATCATCTTTAGTTAAAATTTTACAGTCCGAATAATTTTCTTGAATAAAAGCAATGAGTTCGTGATCGATTTCACAATTTGCGACGCATTCTTCAATAACAGCATTAAACGCTAAGCCACCTTTAAAAGAAATTAAACCTGGACAATTAATCTTCTTATTAACCTCAAAATTAAGAATTCCTTTTTCAGCAAAGATGAGAGGGAAGTCGCTATCTGGAGAAAAACCAAGAGTGGGTTGTTTCATTTTTAATGTGTGGAAATAATATTCCATACATAAAGAACCATTTTCTTCATTACCTCCGACGAGGAATCTAACCTGATAATTGCCTAATAATTTATTATCTCTTAATGCTTTTAAAGCATAATAAGTAGCAAGTAAGGGTCCTTTATCATCAGCAACGCCTCGAGCGGTTAATTTACCTTTATTTTCAACAAGTGTAAAAGGATCATATTCCCAACCAGTTCCGGCTGGAACAACATCAGCGTGAGCCATAATTGTGATATTCTTTTTCCCTGTACCCACTAAAATTTCAACCACCTTATTAGCGTAGTTAGTAACTTCAAAGCCATCGTTTTTAGCTAGACTAGCGATATAATTAAGCGCTTTACTTACCCCTTCACCAAACGGATTAATATCGCTGACACTAGAAGGATCATAAACTGAATTGATGCTGATAAATTCCTTTAACGAATTCATCAAAGCATCTTGATAAGGGCTACAAATTTTAGAATAATTAGTATGAATCTGCATATTTTTTCTCTTCCTTTCGATATCCTATATATAAATGAGGGAATGCTTTTTTTAAGGCAATGAATAATAAAGGGGTGACAATCATCGCAAGAGCGCATTCGGGAATGCAATTAGAAACAAAAACTAATTCCATAAGCGCAAAGAAGGTTGTCGATTGATATTGGGCGCTTGCTAATGAATAACACCATTTTAAATAATCGACTTCTAAATAATACATAAACATAACCATCGCGGTATGTAAAATTGTTAAAAGTCCACATGCAATAAGAGATAAAGTTAATACCGTTACCTCATTTTTATTTTTACGAATTAATGAAAAAGTAAGACCTGATAAATAACCAAATAAAACGCGAGGTAAGACCGATAATAACGGATTGATAAAGATGGGGTCAGTTGGGGAAGTAGGATTAGCAATGGCTTTAATTAAACAAAGAATGCCCCACATTAATCCGGCGATAGTTCCTTCTAAAGTCCCAAAAAATAAAGCGGTAATAAGTACGACAATATGAATTAAAGTAATCGAGATGCCAAAGAAAGGTAAATAACCTACATAAGGCACAAAAGTCATAATAGTAATAATCGCTAGTAACATAGCGTTAAGCGAGATGATGAGCACTTTATTATTTTTCATAAAGTCCCTCGTTTCTTTTAGCAAGGTAATTCAGCCCCACTAAAGAGAGTTCTTTTTCATAAATATAATTAGAAAGAAATAATGCAATATATTTGCTCGCTCCACCAGTTAAAATTTTATGACAACTATATCCAAGTTCATTTTCGTAGCGTTTAACCATTCCTTTAATCATTTCTAAATGACCGAAAAGAATACCACTATTCATGGCTTGCGATGTATTTTTACATTCTAATAATGGTTTAGGTGATTCTAGGCTCACTTCTGGAAGTAAGGCCGCTTTATTAGATAAAATTGAAGCACTTATATTAATACCAGGCATGATGACACAGGACGTGAATACGCCGTTTTTATCAATTAATAAAATCTTCGTCGCGGTTCCTAAATCGACGATCAAACTAGGGTAACCAAATTTTTCTTTTGCCCCCACTAAGTCGGCAATAAGGTCGCTTCCAACTTCATTAGGATTATCAATTTTCATGCATAATCCAGTTTTAATACCTGGTTCGACGTTAATAAATTTCGCTACTGGACATAATTTTTTAAGCGCATCTTTAAAAGCAAAATTGATTCTTGGAACAACTGAACCAAAAACAATGATATCGATTTTATTCATTTCGATACGATGAGCGTTAGCTTGATTATGAATATTCAAAAGAAGTTCATCGCTCGTTTTATCGATATCTGTTGTAAAGCTAATTTTAGCAATTAGCTCATCGTTTTGGAATATACTCAATTTCGTTGTGGTATTTCCGATGTCAATACATAAATTCATTATTTTCCTCCGCTACGATCTATAAAAGTATCGTGCAATTATTTTAAATGGCCACAATATTAACAATTTTATTTTTGACCACTATCACCTTTTTAATAGTTTTACCTTCGATATGTCGTTTGATGTTTTCACTTTCAAAAGCCAAAGCTTTTAATGTTTCTTCATCTTCATCAACATTAACTTCTAAGGTATCTCTTAATTTACCGTTAACACTAACGGCAACTTTAACTTTATTTAAAACGATTTTAGTTTCATCATAAGTTGGCCAAGATTCATAAACAATGACTTTGACATGACCTAACATTGACCATAATTCTTCACCTAAATGCGGTGTGATGCAATTGAGCATTTTCACAAATCCTTCTAAATAAGGAATATAAATTTTATCTGACTTATAAAATTCATTAGTTAAAATCATGAGCTGTGAAATAGCGGTATTAAATTGAAGATGTTCAAAATCTTCGCTAACTTTCTTAACGGTGAAATTATAGATATAATCTAATTTTCCATCGTTTTCAGCGCTAAATTTCTTTTTCAAATCTTCTTCGCTAAACAAGCGATAAACGCGATCCAAATATCGTTTAGCGCCGTCTAAACCACTATCAGACCACGGTAAAGAAGCTTCAAGTGGACCCATAAACATTTCGTATAAACGAAGCGAATCAGCACCGTATTTAATAATGACATCATCAGGATTAATAACATTGCCTCTAGATTTAGACATCTTCTCATTATTACTTCCTAAAATCATTCCTTGATGGAACAATTTCTTAAATGGTTCTTTGCATTTAACAACGCCTAAATCGTACAAGAATTTATGCCAGAATCGTGCATATAAAAGGTGAAGGACAGCGTGCTCCGCTCCTCCAACATACAAATCAACCGGAAGCCAATGTTCTAATAATTTTGCCTCACCGATTTCTTTATCGTTATGTGGATCAATATAACGAATATAATACCAACATGATCCAGCCCATTGTGGCATGGTATTAGTTTCTCTTAAACCATGGCTGCCATCAGGGAAGGTAACATTGAGCCAACTTTTAGCGTGCGCTAATGGAGATTCTCCTGTTCCACTTGGTTTATATTCTTCTAATTCTGGTAATTCTAAGGGTAAATCCTTTAAATCAAGGACCACTAACTCGTTATTATCTTTAATAATGATAGGAATTGGTTCACCCCAATAACGTTGACGAGAAAATAGCCAATCTCTTAATTTATAATTGATTTGTCTTTTTCCTTTTTTGAGTTCCACTAATTTGGCTAAAATCGCTTCTTTAGCGTCTTTGATATTTAAGTCATTAGCAAAATCGCTATTGATGTGTTTGCCATCACCAGTATAAGCATTAGTGGAAACATCTCCTTCCAATACTTGTTTAATAGGGAGATGATATTTTTTAGCAAAAGTATAATCGCGTTCGTCGTGAGCGGGCACCGCCATCACCGCACCAGTTCCATATGTCCCTAATACATAATCCGCAACAAATATAGGAACGCGTTCATTATTAATTGGATTAACGGCATAACTGCCAGTAAATACACCGGTTTTATCTTTATTTAATTCAGTTCTTTCTAAATCTGATTTTGATTCGACCTCTTTTAAATAATTATTGACTGCATCATGACATTCTGGAGTAGTTATCTCTTTAACTAGAGGATGTTCAGGAGCTAAACAGCAATATGAACAACCAAACAAAGTATCAACGCGAGTAGTAAATACTTCAAAAGTTTTATCACTATTTAAGATATTAAAAGTGATTTTAACACCTTCACTTCTTCCGATCCAATTACGCTGCATCTCAAGCGTGGATAAGGGCCAATCTAAATCAGCAAGTCCTTCTAATAATTTATCCGCATAATCAGTGATTTTTAAAACCCATTGACGCATTGGCTTTCGAATGACAGGGAAACCACCTACTTCACTTTTTCCATCAATGACTTCTTCATTAGCTAAAACCGTTCCAAGCATTGGACAAAAATTAACTGGACGATAATCGATATACGCTAAGCCTTTTTTATATAATTCAGTAAAAATCCATTGGGTCCATTTATAATATGAAGGAGAAGAGGTAGCAATTTCCTTGTCCCAATCATAAGAAAAACCAAGTGATTTAATTTGCTTTTTAAAATTTTGAATGTTTTGCAAGGTAAAGACATTTGGGTGTTGATTAGTTTTAATGGCGAATTGTTCAGCTGGCAAACCAAAAGAATCCCAACCAATTGGATGAAGTACATTAAATCCTTGCATCCTTTTCATTCTTGCTAAGATGTCAGTCGCAGTGTAGCCTTCAGGATGACCGACATGTAAACCTTGTCCAGAAGGATAAGGGAACATATCTAAAATGTAATATTTAGGTTTAGAAAAATCATAAACGTCACAATAAAAACATTTTTCTTCATCCCATCTTTTTTGCCATTTTTTTTCGATATTTAGATAATCATAACCCATGTTTATACCTCATTACGCTAAAAGCGTACTAGTTTATAATATAACTTTTGATAGGCTTTTGCACTTTTTTTCCATGAATTATCAACACTAATAGCGTTTTTCATCAGTTGCTTGCGAAGTGGGGTATCCCAATAAACATCATAAGCAGATAGACAAGTTTTAATCATCGCTTCTTTGGAATATTCTAAAAATGTAAATCCATTCGCAGTTCTTTTATTTTTACCGTTAAAGCCAATAACAGAATCTTTTAATCCACCCGTTTCTCTTACAAGGGGTAAACTCCCATATCTTTGAGCAATCATTTGACCTAATCCACAAGGTTCAAATAAAGATGGCATCATAAAATAATCGCTACTCGCATATATTTGGTGCGCTAATTCGTCATTATAGCCGATATAAATGGCCACTAAATTCGGATATTTACTTCTTAAATCTTCTAATTGCTGTTCAAGCATATGTTCTCCGCTTCCAAGAATAACGATATTACAGCCTCGACTAGCGAGTTCATAACAAGCAGCAAGTACTAAATCAACGCCCTTTTGATAAGTCAGCCTAGAAACTAAAGCAAAAAGCGGTTTAGAAGAAGAAAATAGATGTAATTTTTTTAAGAGAGCTTCTTTATTTTTGCTCTTATTGATAAAGAAATTATCTTCGTTATAATCGAAGAATATTTTTTTATCTATACTAGGATTAAATTCATTATAATCGATGCCGTTTAAAATTCCTAAGAAGTCATCTTTTCGTAAGTCAAAAATCGTTTCTAAACCTCTTCCACCATCTTTAGTGAGAAGTTCTTCTCTTCGATTAGGGGATACTGAAACAATCTTATCAGCGTAAACAATACCTGCTTTTAATGTTGAAAATTTATCAAAGAAACGGAGCTTTCCACTCTCATATAAAGAGGGATCTAAATTAAATAATTCCGAAACTGTATTCCCATCCATCATCCCTAAAAAGGCATCGTTATGAATGGTAAGAACTACTTTAGTGTTATTAAAAAATTGAGATTTATCTTCTTTAATAAGGCAAGATAGCATCGCGCTTTGCCAATCGTGAAGATGAATGATATCGCTATTAAGTTCTAATTTAAATAGAGCTTGTTTAACCGCTATAACAAAATAAGCAAAACGCTCACCATCATCAAAATATCCATATAAATTAGGGCGATTAAAATAATGGTCATTGTCGACAAAATAATAGGTGATATCATCTTTTTTTGTGCGATAAATCTTACATGTTTCTCTTCTCCAAGACATCGATACTAAAAAAGAAGCAACTTCTTCTAATAGATAGAAAGATTTCTCTTTAATATGTCGATATAAAGGTAAAAATATGATTACTTCTTCTTTTAATAAAGTCAGTTCTTTAGCAAGTGAATAGGTGACATCTCCTAATCCACCTGTCTTAGAAAAAGGATTTGCTTCACTAGCGACATTAATAATTCTCATTAGACAATTGCTCCTTGTTCAATATAAAGAACATCATCTTCATCGCCTTCGAGCTTTTTCACTTCTTTGAGATGCACATTTTTATCGCTCAAAACATAATTAACGCGAGCGTCTTCACAGATTATCGTATTAGTAAAGATGATGCTATTTTTGACGATGGCTCCTTTTTCAATGATGACATCACGAGAAATGATGCTATTTTCCACTTTTCCTTTAATGATACATCCATTAGCGATAAATGAATTTCGTACATTAGCGTTCTCACCGTATAAAGCAGGCGGAGTATTATGAGTGGTCGTATAAATAGGCCAATCAGGTAAAAATAATTTACTGCGATTATGATAATTTAATAAATCAAAAGAATGACTGACATAATCGTTAAAAGAAAGAATAGGGATGACACAACCATCGAATAAAATACCTTTTACGTCGATAGTGTGATTATTAATATATTGAGTAACAATCCTTCTAATCGTAAATAACGAGGAAGTGTTTTTAGCGTCTTCAATCATTTTAATAAACGTATTTTTGTTGATGATATAAGTTTCTAAAGAAATATTTCCGTCCTTTTTAGCCCCGGTATTAATTTTTACTTTATTGATGAGATTATCTTTTCCTAAATCAAGTAAATCGCAATTGATAAATTCCAAATCTAAATCATTTCTATAGCTATATAAAAGTGACATTTCCGCTTTTGATTCGATATGTTTATTAAGGGCAATCTTGAAATCATAAGAATAAAGAAAAAACGGATGAGATATGATGATATAATCGGCGTCAAATGTTTTATCTAGTGGAGATAAAGAACATAAAATGTTACTAATATCAGTATTAAATTTTGGATTCGCTAAAGCTTTTTCATTAAACGCTAAACGAAGAAAGCCGGTCTTAGTGTTAGAGACCCATACCGTTCCATCTTGGATATGACTTCTCACCCCATATATATAATTTTCCACTAAAATATAAACCCTATCGATGCCTGAATTAGAAAAGTTAGATAATGTGAAATCAATAAGGGCATATCTTCCTAAAAATGAAGTAACTCCTAAAGGTCTATTTTCCGTTAATTTGCCTAAATGAGGCCCATCATGTAAATTACAAATTCCAATCACGTTTCTCATATTGTTCTCCTATTTAGCGATGAGGATAACTTCATCCCCGTCCAAATTGATTTGACTTCCCGCTTCAATAATTACGCCAGGTGCAACAATAGCGTTTCTAATCCTAACGCCGCGTCTAATGATCGCTCTTTCCATAATTACACATCTTTCCACTTTTGCGTCGCTTTCAATGACGACTTCATTAGAAATGACTGAACTATCAACATTTCCTAAAATAATTGCTCCTTGGTTAGCAATACTTCTTTTTATTGAACCTTTTTTTCCAATATATTGAGGGACACTATATGTATCTTTGGTGTATATTCTTTCTTCGCTATTATCGAATAAATTTAATGTCACCTTATCTAAAGCAATATCCATATTAGCTTCATGAAGGGAGGCGAGAGTGCCAACATCTTTCCAATATCCGTGATAGCGATAAGCTTGAAGCTTACGATTATTTTTAAGCATATTGGGGATGATATTTTTGCCAAAGTCATGATCGCTATTCTCATCCTTCATATCATCTTTTAAATATTTTTTTAATATCTTCCAGGAAAAAACGTATACACCCATACTTGCCAAATTGCTTTTCGGTTTTTTTGGTTTTTCTTGGAATTCAATGATGACATCTTTTTTATCAACATTCATAATGCCAAATCGAGATGCTTCTTCTAGAGGTACTTCAATGACAGAAATCGTTGCATCAGCATTAGACTTAATGTGCAAATTAATCATGTCATTATAGGTAGTCTTATAGATATGATCGCCTGATAAAATGAGAACATAATCCGGATTTTGGCTATCGAGAAATTCTAAATTTTGTGCAATAGCGTCAGCTGTTCCCTTATACCAATTTGCTCCTTCTTCGGTTTGATGAGGCGCTAAGGTGGACATGAGGCAATGTGCTCCGTTTAAACCCCATTTTTCACCATTTCCAATATAGGCATCGAGAAATGTTGATTCGTATTGAGTTAAAACTCCAACGACATCAATCCCACTATTGGCACAGTTGCTAAGTGGAAAATCAATGATGCGATATTTAGCGGCAAAACTAACAGCGGGTTTAGCTACTTTTTTAGTTAACGATTCTAATCTAGTTCCTTTTCCTCCGGCTAGAACCATCGCTACAACTTTTTCTTCCATAAGAACTAACCTCCTTAAATTCATCTTATCATAAGTTTATTAATAAACTATGAAAGATAAATCGAAAAAGAGGGAAGTTTTCATAATTTTGGGAGGAAAGAGTAAACGAGTTAAAACCAAAAGATAAAAAGAAGAAAAAATGTTGCACTACTTTATTAAATTATGATATTTTAATTAAGACGCAAAAAGGAGGCTACGATATGTCAAGAGTATGTCCAGTAACAGGTAAAGGTCCCGTCAGTGGGAATAATCGTTCACACTCATTAAGAGCGACAAGACGTAAATGGAACACCAATTTACAAACCCGTACTGTCGTGGTCGATGGCAAACCAATGCGCGTTAGAATGTCCACACGCGCTTATAGAAGCCTCACCAAAACCGTGAAAGAAAAATAAGATCAATTTAAGACCAATAATCAAACATCGTTAAGATGTTTTTTTATTTGACTAAAACAAAGAAAAATACCGAAATTAAATTGATGAAATAAGTAAAGATTAAAATCCATTCAGAATAAGCTAAAACAAAATATTTAGGACGGATGAAAGAAGTTGAACCATCTTCATTTACTTTGCTTTCTAGATTAGCC
>CAVDWX010000032.1:0-5140 GCA_963612735.1 Gemmiger formicilis
ATTTTAGATAACAACAATCTTTTCTTTAAATATGTCCAATCGTCGAGATAAGGATGATTTCGATAAATATTTAAATCAATAATAGTTTCCATCCAATTGTCAATCTCATCTTCTAAAATATTCCTAACTTCTTTAACTAAATTATTAGAAACTAAATTATAAAAATCTAAACGAGTAAAATATCCATTTTGCCCAATTTTAAAAAGTAACTTTAATACTAAAATGACATCATTATCGATATTGATGCTCGACCTAATAGCGTAAGGAATATCAGGAAAATCGACATCATTTTGTTTAAACACTCTTTCGATATCATTAATGTAGTCACTTATATGAGGAGCCACGACATAAAAATCATTCATCTTCACGTCTTCATTTAATAATTTAGAGCAAATAATTGAGTGGACATATTGAATCTCTTTTAATTTAGAAGGAGCACTAGCGATAACATAATGAGTGGAATTATCTTCTTCGATAGATAAAGAATAGACATTATCATTATCTTTTAATAATTTTAAATAGGCTTTATCGAATTTATTAAAACCAAAAAAGTAGACATTTTCATCCTTAAACGGAATATATTTCATTTTTTCAATCGTTTTAAAGTTGTATTTACAACATATATCAACGACATCGTTATATAAAAGATATTGTTCAGTATCTACAAAACCATTTAATCCCTCAAAATCATCTTTATAATAAGAAAGTAAAAGATCCGCTAGAGAAGAAGAGAGATCATATAATTTAATTGGACTATCATTAATATATTTATGAAATGATTTATAAGTCTCTTTTTTATTAACTAAAATCGAAATAATAATTTGAGTCAAAGTCGATTTATCAATCAATTTATAATTAGGATTATGGCTAAGTAGAGGAACGACTTCATTTAGCGTTTTAGTTTCAACATTCATTAAGACGTTATCCTTTTCTTTTTTTAGCCAATAGGATTTAAACCAATTTTCAATTAATAGATTAGGAAAAACAATCGTCGTTGTCGTAAAAAAGTCTTTTTTTGTCTTAATATTATCAATTAATAAGTCCGCTATGTCGGATAATTTCTTTTTAAATATTGCCATAATAATTACAATTCAAATTATAACATAAGCAAGGATAGAAATTGCTCATTTATTATTACTGTTAATTGAATAATTAATTGCAACCACCCTTCTTATTTTCATCCAATAAAATCCATGTTGTTTGATGTTGTACGGTGTTGTAATAAAATTTCAAAAATATTGTCAAGTGTTGTAAAAACAAAGGCTAGCGTTTTGAAAGAGAAATAAGAAATAGACATATTAAGAAAGAACAAATCCCCTTAGTAATAAGACTAAAAGATGGATTTAAGAATGGTGATGTCTTTTTTTAGAAATATTAATCAAATATTACTTTCTACCGCTTCAGCGGTTGTCCATGATGATGCTTATGTCAAAAATAAATATAATGCTGGAAGTGGACGATCAGATATCATCGTTATAAATAAACAAAATAAAGATATTGGATTAGTCAATGAAATTAAAAATATAAAAGTAAGAACTACTAAAGAAAGACTCGATAACTCCGTAAAGGTAGTCTTAAAACAAATAATCGCAAAAGGATATGAACAAGAATTGATAACTTTAGGAGTCAAAAATATCATGCTATTTGGAGTAGCGTTTTATAAAAACAAAGTTTCAATCATCACTAAAAAAAGTGAGCAATTATTGATAAGCATATAAAGAAATAAGCGCAATTGTGCCTATTCCTTATAAGTTGAATTTATTAAATCTTAATTAGTTTCTTTCTTCCTTTTAAATAAGAGGATAGAAGTGAACCACACTACTCCAATTAAGGATATAAGAGTGATAATGGTAATCGATGATTTATCATTTATTTTATTAATCTTATTAGTTCCCGAAGTAGATACTCCAAATGTATAATCATCTAATACTTTTTCATTATTAGCAGTTGCCCAAGCCACTAAACGAGCGCATTCATTGTTATAAGCCTCATTAGTGCAGAATAACGTTCTTTGCTGTTCATTTAGGACATTAAACGCTGCTTTTGCTAAAGCATAATAACCACTATCTCCTAAGCATTTACCAGTTTCTGAATTATCAGTAAACGCAATATCACCTATGTGCATGTAGGAGTCGATGAATGTTTCTAGACCAAGACAGTCTTCGGTTTTACTGATATCAGTTTCATTTACTCCATTTATAGTTAATGAAGTAATACAAGTACGGTCTTTATTGATAGATTCAATTACTAATTTATTTGTTGCGGTAGTAAAAGTTTTTTCATTACTGGCTTCAGAAATGGTGAAAGATTGACTACTACCATCACTAACTTTTACTGAATAAGATGTTGCTCCGTTCCAACCTGCTAATCCTATGGTTAATGATTTAATTTTCATACTAGATGAAGTTTCAAGTGTTAAACTACCATTGTCATTTGACGTTCCCAAACGCAGCATAGACTGGCTTTCATAGCATTTTGTATAGACGTTAACTGCTGAAATATTAGTTATTACCTTCGAATCATAATTAAAGCATTGTTCCCAAGATATTTGATTATGTGGCATCCCATATGAATCTTTTGTTCCAATAGCTTTAGCAAAATTATCCGTCAATATTGTGGACTCAGTTGTCTCGACTACTTCTCGCCAATTAGCCACTTCTATTTGTTTGTTTTGAACGCTATTTACTCCATGATAAAACGCTACTAAATATTTATCGTTATCCGCTAATGTAAATTGATAATCAAGTGAAAGAGGGGTTTCATTTTCTTTATCAGGAGTGGAACTATCATATAATCCTAAATGAATATCATCTTCTCCAGTACCAACAACAGGGTTATCAGCTCTTTCTTTATCTAACCATGATGGTGAAAATTTCCAACTACTATAATTAGGGAAATCTTTTAAAGTATCGCTTTTATATATTTTATGATCTCCTCTAGATGTCCAACTTAACGAAGTAACGCTGTCCACTAGTGAGGTAAAGATGAATTCAGCTTTAGTAGTATTCGTGTATACGCTGCTAATTGTAATAGTAGCACTACCTTCTTTTACGGCTGTAACAGTAAATTCTTTATCGTTTTGAGTTACAGTAGCTACTTCTTCATTACTTGAAGTATATGTTAATTCTTCAGTAGCTAATCCTACTTTAGTAGTTGTAGCATTAAATGTTACTGATTTACCAATATAAGCACTTCCTTCAGTTTTATCTAAAGTAATATTAGTGAGGGCTGATTGGAAAACACTAACTTCACATGTAGCGGTTAAATCTTCTTGTCCATCTTCTTTAATAGTCAATGTAATCGTCGCGGTTCCTGCATCTTTAAAACTGACAATAGCTAAAGTTTCTTCGGTATCTAATTCAATGACTTGCTCATCGCTATCAGTGCTTGTCCATTCGTATGTAGCGGATTCACCGACATTAATTGTCGATGCATTTATTTCATAAGTTTCAGTATCACCAGTCCAACCGCTTATTTCAGTTTTATCTAACGTTAATGTTCTTTCACCAGTTACCTTTACCACTCTTTCAGCGGTTAAATGATTCCCATTCGCATCAGTACCAATAGAGGTAGCAACAACGGTGATCGTTTCATTAACTTCATCTGCTAGAAACTCACCAGTTTCTTCATCGATTATTGATTTTGTGGCATCTTCTTCTTTTATTGACCACGTAACACCTTCATTTGGTTCATTGCCTTCTACTTTAGCTTTAAAAGTATATTCTCCACTAAAAGGTAATGTTAATGTATCAGTTGGATCGATTATTGAAATGCTAGTAACATCACCGTCACCAACAGTAATGGTATAACACCCGCTAGCGGATTGTCCGTTATCATCTTTATAAGTAATAGTAACTGTCTTACCTGAATCACTTTTTGTTAATGTAGGCAAATTAGCTAAATCTAAATCTTTATCACCTAATTTAAAAGATAATCTAGAATCATTAACATTTGTAATATTGATTGAAGTATTATCTGAATACGTTCCACTAATAGTAAGATTATTTAAAGACAAAGTCTCACCTGATTTAAAAGCAGTAGTTCCAGGTGTGACAGTAAATGCATCTATAGTGGGGCCGGAAGCTTCTTTCTTATATAAAGTTAATGCTCCGCCAGTAGAAGTACTATAACAAGCAAAACCATTATTAGCATTATTTCGAAGATTAGAATTTACTGGACTTGTCAATGTAGAATTATATTTATTAACAAACTCGAATGTTTCTTTTCCACTGATTGCCCAAAGTGACTTATTGTCAGTGCCGTCTTCCAATAATTGCGCCTGATTTTTAATCCCATTACCCGCTACATATTTTTTTATATTAGCATTGTAAATTGTTACATAATGACCACTACTGGCAATATGCCAAACAATGGAATCATCTGGATCATTAATTGTACTATCAGTTCCAGTGATTGTTGAATAAGACAAACGATTAGCACTTTTATTATTACTAATTATAATTTCGTTTTTCATTGCGTATGTTGTCGATTTAGTGTCTGTAGTAATTGTATAAATGATAATGTAATCACCTTCATCAATACTTCCACTAGTACTTGAAGTATATTTACTAAATGTTCCGGTAATAGCTGTAGCTTTAACCATATTAATTTCTTTCGCGCTATTAACCTTTATACCTATCCCCAAGCACAATAAAAAAGACAGGCATAATAATCCTAGTCTATTACGACGTAATTGTTTCATATGTATATCCCCCAGATGTTTATTAACTAACGATATGAACAATTATCAAATATAAATGACTGTCTTTTTTATGAGTTATTTATAAGTGATGATGTTAAAGATGTTCTTTAATAGACATGGATATTTTATCGTGCATATAATTGTTTATCAATCTCGATTTTATATCATAATTTATAAATGTTGATTGTAGCGATAAAAACTAATTGTAAAAATTTATTAAAAGTTATTTTTGTCCTATTTAATGTTTAATGGGAATATGTAAAAGGAAGAAAAGAAAATGATAAGATAATTTATAGGTTACTATATGACAAGTATTAAACGCACTAATTCTGATAGCGCTATTAAAGATAATATAAAGGATGCTAATTATCCTAAGCCACTATCGGAAGTTTTATAGTTTCCTAGCATAATCTACAACATAACGAACCAAATCACGAT
>CAVDWX010000033.1:0-6251 GCA_963612735.1 Gemmiger formicilis
AATAACTTAACAGCTGAAAGTAATGGTTGGTATTTATATAATGATGAATATTATGCAAAGAAAACTCTTTATACATTTGTTAATGGAACGACAATTGTAAGTGAAACTACGTATTGGTTTAAATGTGAACCAATTGAATGGGAGATACGCTATCCTCTTAACGGAAAATACAGCCTTGTTTCTACTAAATTATTAGATGCTCATAGATACGATGATGACTCTAATAGCTACGCTAATTCAGAGATTAGATCATGGCTTAATGGTGATTTCTTAAATACTGCATTTAGTTTAGATTCATCACTTATTCAAACGACTCTTGTTGATAATTCAGCATCTACAACAAATAGTTCATCAAATTCTTATGCTTGTGAAAATACAAATGACAAAATTTATTTACTTAGTTATAAGGATTATTCAAATGCAACATATTCAACTAGAATGTGCAAACCAACCGACTATGCATTAGCAAGTAATTGTTATCAAAACAATGGGAATGGACGGTACTGGACCCGCTCGCCTTATTCGGGCGGCTCCGACTATGCGTGGATCGTCAATCACGATGGCAACCTCAGCGACTACCACGGCAACTACGTCTACGACGTCAGCGATTCTGACTTCGGCGTCCGCCCAGCTTTGACTATCAAGCTTTAATATCACCGAAACGAGTGGCACCAACCGCTAATTAGGAATAGCCACTCTTTTTGCTGTTGTGGCGGTGATGAGAAGTTTTGCTCCAGCTCTAAGTGACGGATGGGCTATAATAGAAGCATGAAGAAAATGACGTATGAAGAATTCTTGAAAGCAATAGAGGAAAATTCACACAATCCACTTACATTGGGACTGAATCGAGCGCTGAGTGGAAAAGTGCCGATGTCGAAAGAATTAGCGACCTTTCTAAAAAACTGCTACGACAAGAATATGTCGCCAATGGAAGTCGCGGAGGACTGGGCTTAGATGTAATTCTCGATGATTCATCTAGTGTTTAACTGGTGCTAGTTTTGCTTATTTGTTGATTTGTGCCTAGGAAAATACTAATTAAAATTATCACCACAAAATGCTATCATAATCCTTAGACATAATGAATTACCCGGAAATGCTTAAACAATCACATATTCTCAAAGTATCTGTTGTCACTGTCAATGGATGTTTTGAACCATCAATTAGATACAGAAGAGAACTTAATAAGTTGTTTAGGAAGGCGAAGATGGGGGAGGAGTAGTTGGTGGATTATTTAACAATTAATCTCTTAGCCATCTGATTATTTACAATAATATTAAAGAGCGGTTCATTAGCTGATTGTGCGTAGCCGCCCTTTTTTGATTGGCAGGAGATGGGCGACGATGGCTGCCACGATTTCTGCTTTGGCTAATTGTGAGAGATATTTGCTCGTGATATAATTTTTTCATTGGTTGAGCAATATGATTATTTCTTACGAAGAGTTTTGCGAATTATTGTCTAAGCACATTCAAAGTGGCGATGAATTTTATTTAAATTTGTTAAAAAATGTCATAGATAATCCATCACGTTATTGTGGTCTTTTTAGATTATCAAATGCGAAAAGTAAGTTAATTCAAAATGTCACTCAAAGTAAAGAGATTAAGTTTGGCGATATTGTTGAAGAATTAGCCACTGAATACATTGAGCGATTAGGCTATCAAAATTTTAATAAATATCTTGGTGCTGATGATAAAGGCGATATTTTGAATGTTGACCAATATTTTACTGATGGCAGCACTATTTATTTAGCTGAAATGAAAATAAGAGACGATCATGATAGTTCCAAAAAGAGAGGCCAATATTCAAATTTTCAAAAAAAGATAAATCTAGTTAGAAAGCTTAATCCAGACGCCCGTATTGATGCGAGCATGTGGTTTGTTGACGATAGTTTAGTTAAAAATAAGAATTATTATAAAGAAATGATGGAATCTGATAATTTTGAGAATTGCACCTTGCATCTTTATTATGGCGACGAATTCTTTCATTCATTAAGAAACGGCGATAAAGCTTGGGAAGAATTTATTCAAATATTAACGCAATATCGGATTGATAATTCCAATGTAGATGTTGATATTCCTGATTTTGCTTCAAGTAAAGAAATGTTGAATTGTTTAGTTAATTTACCTGCTAAATATTGGAACAAGCTTAATTCATTATCACCGCAATATGTTTTGCTAAGAAAAGAACTTTTTGGTAATGGCGATAATTTAGCAAGAGCAAAAACACTAAGAAATAGTTGATATATTTGTTCGTTTATTTCATTACTATATTTGAGGTTAACTTTATATGGAACTTAAAAATAGAATAATACAAGGTGATTCAATAGAAACATTAAAGCAAATCCATGACAACACATTTGATTTTTGTTTTGCTGATCCACCTTATTTTATGCAAATCGAAGAAGGTAAAAAATTATATCGTGTTGAAGGTACAGAATTTGATGGTTGTGATGATGATTGGGACAAATTCGAATCGATGAATGTTTATACTGACTGGACTAGAAAATGGCTGAGCGAAGTTCGACGTGTGCTTAAACCTAATGGCACAATTTGTGTTATTTCTGGAATGCAATCTATCTATGAAATCGGTTCTATTCTTCGAGAACTAGGCTATTGGGTTATAAATGATATTATTTGGCAAAAGAGTAATCCAACACCCAACTTTGGCGGAACTAGATTAAATAATAGTCACGAAACATTGATATGGGCCGCTAAATCTAAAAAATCTAAATTTACTTTTAATTATAAAACTGGAAAGTATCTCAATGGCGGCAAACAAATGGGCTCAATATGGACATTCCCAGTTTGCTCCGGCAACGAGAGACTAAAAGATGAAAAAGGTGAGAAGGTTCATAATACACAAAAACCAGAAGATCTTTTATATCGGATAATGGTTTTATTTACTAATGTCGGTGATTTAGTATTAGATCCTTTTGGCGGCACCATGACTACTGGCGCTGTTGCTTTAAGAACTGGCAGAAATTACACAATGATTGAAAGAGAAGATAAATATATCAAATATGGTCAAGAAAGATTGAATGGCATTGTTCCTAATTTAGGCGATGTTGAAAATGCGGTATTTGATATTAAACCAATTAAAGTATCCGTCGCCGAAATGGTTGATAAGGGATATTTTAAAATCGGTGAATACTTTATTCATAAAAACGGCGAAAAGGCTAAATTGACAGATAATAAAGGTCATCTTGATTATAACGGTAAAATCGATTCAATGCATGAAATAGCTGCAAGAATGATGAATGGCAGTAGACGTGTTAATGCATTTGATTATCTTTTTGTTGAGCGTGATGGTCGTTTAGTTTCCATTGATGAAGTAAGAAATATTTATAGAAAAACGCTTTAATTTAAAAAACTACTCGTATTATTTACTTTTATATCGATTATATCTTCAAGTAAACTCAGGATTAAATTGATACTTTCGCTGTGATAAAATGTTTCTAACAATAATTTTCCTTTTTGTTAATTTTTAAGGAGTATCAATTTTATGAATGCAGATAAGAGTAGACTTATTGAATTAATGTTTGACAATAAAAGACAATATCAAATCCCAGTTTATCAAAGGAATTATGATTGGGAAAAGGATAACTGTCTTGAACTTTTTAATGATGTTTTGAATTCGTATGAGAATGAAAAGATTCATTTTCTTGGAACCATAGTTCAAGTTCAACAAGACGAAGAAGGTGGGTTAAAACACTTTATTATTGTTGATGGTCAGCAAAGAATGACATCTATTTATTTACTTCTAAAAGCACTATACGATAAAACATCAGATGAAAGTACACACAATGAATTAGAGGGTTTACTTTTTAATGCGTCAGCATCTAGAGATTTTGATAAGCAAGAAAAGAATAAATTAAAACTTAAACCAATCAAGTCTGATAACGAACAGTTTCTTTTATTAATGAATAACAAATTTGAGTCGATGAATAAAAGTTCTAATATTTATTTAAACTATACTTATTTTTGCGACTTAATAGATGAAGCTACTCGCAACAATGAAATTTCTACAAAGAATATTTTAAGTGGTTTAAAACGACTTGAAATAGTTATGATAAGCTTGAAAGAACCTGACGATAATCCTCAAGTTATTTTCGAAAGAATAAATTCTACTGGTGAAGACCTGAAATTAGCAGACTTAATACGTAATTATTTGCTTATGACCGATTCTAATATGGAGCATCTATTTGAGGAATATTGGAGCCCTATGGAGGCGACGCTTGGAAAGAATGAAATAAACAAATATTTTATAACTTATATTCTTTTCAAAACTGGCGAAGTTAAAGAAGACAAGGCATATCAACAATTTAAAAAATGGGCCGACGCAATTGGCACTAGCCATGAAGATTTACTTAAAGATATCGTTCGCTATTCTTCTTATTACGCTGCATTTGTTGGAATTAATAATAAATATTCTAACGAGACACAAAATTATTTATCTGCATTTTCTCATTTAAAGCAAACTACGATATTTCCTTTCCTTTTTAACATTTTTGATGATTACGAAGATAAAATTATTGATGAAGAAGTGCTTAATAAGATCTTACTATTTTACTTAAACTATTCGATTAGAAGAATGGCGTGCAATGTTCCATCAAATTCATTAAGAGGTCTTTACCGCACACTGTATAAAAGGATTTTTAAAGATGGAAAAAAAGATGATTATTTGAATAAAATTTATTCTTTTATGGCAATAGATTTATCTAACACAAAAGATTCGATGCCTAATAATACAACATTAAAGCAAAGTTTATTGACGGATAATTTATATAAAAATAAAAGTTTATGCAAATATTTGTTAACTATTCTCGAAAATGGAATAAGTTCTTTAAAAGAAAAAGTTGAAATTAGCGACGGTGTCACAATTGAGCACATCATGCCTCAAAACAAAAATAATGTTGAATGGCGAAAAGAAATAGGCGCAAATTATGATTATATTTATGAAAAATATGTTCACACATTAGGTAATCTTACCTTAAGCGGATACAATAGTGAACTTTCGGATAATCCATTTGTAGCAAAAGTTGAGTTGCTAAAAAAATCTAAATTCGTTTATTTAAATGAAGATATCACTAACAAAGCTACTTGGAGTGAAAAAGAAATATGTGATAGAGCAAATAGGTTAAGCGACAAATTACTTTCTGATTTAGCGTTGCCGGATGTGTTTGGTAAAAAGATTACTGATGTAATATCAAATAAAGCATATCGTGTTGATAGTTTTGAAGATTTTACAGGAAAAAGACCTATAAGTTTTATTTTCTGCGGTACAAGTAAAGACGTTCAAAATAGTACTGATATGCTAGTTCAATTTGTTGAATTACTTTATGAATTTGATAAGCAAAAACTCCAGGCTATGGCTTCTCGTGATTGGAAATCGGACAACAGTTCTAAACCTTTTATTTCATTTGATAAAGATAAATTAAGAAATGCTAAAGAAATCAATAATAGTGGCATTTTCATCGAAACTAATAGATCTACGAATGATATTGTTAGAATTATTAAATATTTGATATCTGAATTTGACTTTGATTATGATGATTTTATCTTTTACGTAGACGATAGCTATAATTAATTTGAAAACATTATAAAGGAGTCTAAAATAATGAAGCCATCAGAATTAATTGCTATGAAACTTCATGATGTTGGCGGTTCAGCATCTATCCCTCTACTTAATGGAGGATATGCACGCATCACACTTAAGGAAGATAGCTATTTTGTTTCTGATAAACTTCCAGGACAAGATGTAAATTTTTCAATCTTTGATATTGTTGTTGATTTTTTAAAAAGCCAGCCTCATCATCGAGCTAATAAAGGTAACTGCATACATAGTGAGGTTGGTGGGCCAAAATGCACTAAAGATACTGTGATTTATGCCATTGCCACTGAATATTATGACAAAAAAGAAGGAGAAAGTTCGCTAGATCCATTATTTGTTATTGCTGCTATTCTTGATTGGGCAAATGTTGCTCGAAACCGACGAGGTTATGTAGAATTGATAAATGTTTAAACTACTTCCTAAATTATTTAAAAAAGAACGCCGCGAAAAACATCAGCAAAAGAAACAAAAGTCTCAAGATGCTGACCACAATTTTGATGATGAACTTAATGACGATTTATTCTTTGAAATTATGGATGACGATTAACCATAAGCCCGGCATTCAAGTACCTACGGGCCGTAATAGATAGCCGTACGCTCGCTAGTTAGGCAAAACTAGTAGGTTCCTCGCTCCTCGACCTCTA
>CAVDWX010000034.1:0-4449 GCA_963612735.1 Gemmiger formicilis
ATAAAGATTTAATAAATATTGGATTTATTGATACTGAACTTAAATTAAAAAGAGGATCATTATTATTTAAAGACAATATTCATGATTCAAGAACTATGGTCGAATGTTCCTTATTTAAAGGAATTAATAAGGGGGATAATATATTTGTTGCTAATGAACGGTTTGCTAGTGATTTGATTAGCGAATACCAAAGAATTGTTTCTTTTATTTTTAATCACTCTGCTTCAGGGTATCAAAAAACAGAAGACGGCAATATTAGCTACGTTTCTTATCCTCGACGTTCTGTTCTTGAAGCAGTTATCAACGCATTGGCGCATCGAAACTATTTCATTAATGGCGGTCAAACTGAAATAAATATATATAAAGATAGATTAGAAATAATTTCACCTGGTTCCTTATTAAATTCTAAATGGCTAGTTAAAGAAACTAATTTATCTTCAATCCCTCCAATTAGAAGAAATAATTTAATTTGTGAGGTTTTTGCTTTGCTTAAATTGATGGATCGAAAAGGTTCTGGATTTGATAAGATCAGTGAAGAATATAAACCTTATGGCGATAAATTTGCTCCATATGCTGATTCAAGTGATTTATTTTTTTCCATCACTTTACCGGATTTAACTCATAGTGGTGGTCTTATAGGAAATAATGAATTACCTAGTTTAACATTAATTGGAAATATTAATATCAAACATGCTGAAAAAATACTTTCGTATTGCTACTTTAACAATCATACAATTGGAGAAATTGCTAACTTTTTAAAAATTAAGCCTTCAACTTACTTTAGAAAAAACGTTATTGAACAATTGGTTGATGCTCAATATTTAATACCCAATATTGATTCGTATCCGACAACTTATCGCACTAATTCAACGAAAGTAATACCTAATTAATTCACTTCATACACTTTGAAGTGAAGTGTGAAGCAACAATGAAGTAAAACTTCATCCTTACTTCATTTTGTTATAACTGATTGCATTAATATTTTGATTATATCAATATATTTTAAGCATTGTTAACAGTGAAGTAATCGCTGATTTATATTTAATTAATAAGCTTATCTTTCTTGATATATACCACTAGGGGGTATAATATATTAGATGAAAGAGGAATGATATTATGGAATGCTGTAATCATAAAATAACTATTAGAGACGAAGAAGAAAAAAAGAATCTCTTAAATCGTATCGCCAGAATTAACGGTCAAATTAACGGCATTAAAAATATGATTGAGGAGAATAGATACTGCGAAGATATACTTATCCAATTAGTGGCTATTGAAAAAGCTATTAAGTCATTACAATCACTTATTTTAGAAAGGCATTTAAAAACTTGCGTAAGCAAAGCTATCAAAGAGGGTGATGAAGAAATAATAAATGAAGTGATTGAACTATTTAAAAGGATCTAAGTATGAAAAAAGCATTATTTGATGTTTCAGGAATGAGCTGCGCTTCTTGTCAAGCTCATGTTAATAAAGCAGTTTCATCTTTAAACGGCATTAATTTATGTAATGTTAATCTCATTTCCAATTCTATGGAAGTGGAATTTGATGAAAATAAGATAAATGAAAAAGAAATTATAAATGCCGTAAAAAAAGCTGGTTATAAAGCTAATTTACACACAAAGAAAGCAAACAAGAAGAAGGATTATACCTTAATTAAGCTTATCATTTCTTTCCTATTTTTAATATTATTGATGTATGTTTCTATGGGACATATGATAGGTCTAAAATTGCCATCATTTTTATCGGGAAGCGAACACGCTTTATATTATGCTTTAACTCAACTTATCTTAACTATTCCAAGCGTTATTTTATTTTTTTCTTATTTTATAAATGGTTATAAGCGTTTATTTAAATTATCGCCTAATATGGACTCGTTAGTGGCACTTGGCTCTAGTGCTTCTTTAATTTACGGTATTTATTCAATAATTATGATTGCTATCGGTTTATCTAGTTCCAATATGGAAATAGTACATAATTATATGCACAATTTATATTTTGAAAGTGCAGCAATGATTTTAACCCTTGTTTCATTAGGTAAATATTTAGAAAAATTATCAAAAAAGAAAACCACTAAAGCCATTGAAAAACTAGTTGATCTTACTCCTCAAGTAGCCACTATATTAGTTGATGGAATCGAAAAAGAAATAAAGGCTGAAGACGTTAAAATAAATGATTACGTCATTGTTAAAAAGGGTGAATTAATTCCAGTTGATGGGATAATCGTGGAGGGCAAAGCTTCAATAAATGAAAGTAATATTACCGGCGAAGCTATTCCAGTTTATAAAAGTAACGACGAAAACGTTTATTCTTCCACCCTAGTGGATAATGGCTATTTAAAAATTAAAGCGACAAAAGTAGGAAATGATACCTCGATTAATACGATTATCAAATTAGTGGAAGAAGCTTCTAATTCAAAAGCCCCTATCTCTAAATTAGTGGACAAAATTTCTTTATATTTTGTTCCTTGTATCATGTTAATTGCTTTAATTAGTTTTATTAGTTTTATATGTAGTTATCATAATTTCGAATTAGCTTTTAATATAGGGATATCGGTATTAGTTATCGCTTGTCCTTGCGCTCTTGGACTAGCTACTCCAGTTGCTATTATGGTGGCGGTTGGTAAAGGAGCGGAAAATGGTTTATTAATTAAAAATGCAGAAATATTAGAAAAAGCGCATCTCATTAAAACAGTAGTTCTAGATAAAACAGGGACTATTACTGAAGGGAAACCAAAAGTAAGCAATTATAGTATTAGCAATAATAAATATTTAAATGACGTCATCTATACTCTAGAAAAGAAAAGCGAGCATCCTTTAGCTAACGCGATTATTTCTTATTTAAATGGTTCAAATGAATTAGAAATAGAAGATTATGAATCCATTGAAGGAAGCGGAATAAAAGGGATAATTAATCATAAAACATATTATATCGGTAATAAAAAACTTTTAACGGATAATAGTCCATATCTAACAATATTAGATAAATTATCTAATGAAGGAAAAACGGTCTTATTCATTAAAGAAGATAATGATGTACTAGGTTATATCGCTTTAAAAGATAATATCAAAGAGCATTCTAAAGAAGCGATTAAAGCTTTACATAAATTAGATATAAAAGTAGTGATGCTAACCGGTGATCATCGTAATTGTGCAAATTCCATTGCTAAAGAAGTTGATATCGATGAAGTTTACGCTGAAGTTCTTCCTATTGAAAAGCAAAAGATTATTTTATCTTTAAAAAAAGATAATAAACATCTAGTTTCGATGGTGGGAGACGGGGTTAATGACGCTTTAGCGTTGACTTCATCTGATTTAGGTATTGCTATAGGTGGAGGAAGTGACGTGGCTTTAGAAAGCGCTGATATCATCTTAAAAAGAAATGACTTATTAGACGTCAGTGCGGTTATTTCTTTATCAAAAAGAACTTATATAACTATCATTATCAATCTATTTTGGGCCTTTATATATAATGTGATAGGTGTAGTTTTAGCTTCAGGCATTTTTTATTCTTCTTTTGGCTTAAAATTGACCCCGATGATTGGTTCTATTACCATGTCTTTTTCAAGTGTGTTCGTCGTTTTAAATGCCTTAACTATTAATCTATTTAAAATGAAAAAAAGTAACGATAATAAAACGAATGATCAACTTACTTTATATGTTACTAATATGATGTGCATCAACTGTCAAAATAAGATTAATAATTTATTAAAAGATGTTCCTGATATTAAGAATATAAAATTTGATTTATCTAAGAAATTGGTCTATCTAGAAGGAATAAATCTCAATCGTAAAAAGATTGTCAAAATATTGAAGAAGAATGGATATCATATAGCGGATGTAAATTAGAAGAATGTACTAAAAAACGTGCACTATTTATTGAATTTTATTATATAATATTAAAGAAGAGAGACAAAAATGATCGACAATAAAAAAAGCACGATTCTACTAATTTATAAAGTCTTAGAAGAATATAGCGATGAAGAGCACTATCTCACCCAACAAGATATCATCGATTATATTAAAAAAGATTATGACATTTCTCTAGAAAGGAAAAGCATTGCCTTTTCTTTAACACTATTAAAAGAGCTTAAATATAACATTATTAAATCTTCTAAAGGTGGTTACGCTTTAATTAAACGCTTATTTGCCACTAATGAGATTAGCGACATCAGCGATGCTATATTTTCTTCTAAAAAAATTAATAATAAAGACGCTATTTCATACGTTAATAAACTTAATTCCACTTTGAGTGTTCATAAAAGAAGAAAATTTAATTATTTAATAAAAAATGATAATTTAGCATTTTGTGATAACAAGGAACTTTATTCCAATATCGATATCATCATTAAAGCGATTAAAAGAAACAAAAAGATTACCTTTTCTTATTTTGAATACAATAAGGATGGAGAAAGAATAATTAAAGATAATGTCTATTTAGTATCTCCTTATT
>CAVDWX010000035.1:0-2539 GCA_963612735.1 Gemmiger formicilis
GCGTATAGCGGTGTAACTAATTGAACAACACAATATTTAAGAAGAAAGCGTTAGAAAAGAGTTACTGAGTTTACACGCAATAGTGTGAGTCTCATTTATCTAATGATTTAAATACCAAAATAATGTGAATAATGTTTAGCTTAAATGATTAGTTGGTTCAATTTTATAGTGAACAGTTTTTCCTATCTTTACCAAAGTGTTCATTTTAAGTGAACTGTTTTCTTGATAAAATACAAAGTGTTCAGTATAATTATTTTAGGAGTTAAACATGATAATTAGAGAAAAATACTTATCGACAATTAGACCTTTCTATGAATGTGATTTAATCAAAGTCATAACCGGGATTAGAAGATGTGGTAAATCCGTTATTTTAAATCAAATAATGACTGAAATAAGTAAGACTACAAGTAACATAATTTATCTCAATTTTGAAAGAACACTTGATTTAATCAAAGTGAATAATTATGAGGGATTAATAAAATATATAAATGATAATCGCAAAGATGGTAAATGTTATATTTTCCTTGATGAGATTCAAGAAATTGAAGATTGGCAAATTGCTATTAAAGATTTACGTTTAGATAATAATTCCATCTTTATTGCTGGTAGTAATTCAAAACTATTGTCCAGTGAAATTTTAACTTTATTAAGTGGTAGGTTTGTTCATTTTAGAATACGTCCATTTGTCTATTCTGAAATAGAGGAATATTGTCATAAATATAATCGAGTGTGTTCTATTAATGATTATCTTATTTGGGGTGGATTCCCTGGACGATTTTTATTTGATTCACTAGAATCTCAAAAAGGATATTTATACGATTTAGAAAACACCATTATTTATAATGATTTAATTAATAGGCATAAAATCAAAAAACAAATCATTTTTAAAAAAATAGTTCAATTTATTCTTACAAGCAATTCTCGGATTATTTCCGCAAGAGGCATTCATAGATATATTTGTAACGAGTTTACTAATGTATCACTTAATACCGTTATTAAATACATTGAATATTTAAAAGAAGCTTATATTATCGATGAAATTCCTCAATATTCAAAAAAGGCTAAAAAAGAATTAGCGTATTTCTATAAATTATATGATGGAGATGTTTGTTTTAATTCATTATCTATTAGCAATAACCGATTTGATTTAGATCATAACTTAGAAAATATCGTTTATAACGAACTAATTTATAGAAATTACGAAGTTAAAGTTTATGATAATTTTGGAAAAGAAATTGACTTTTATGCCACTAAAGAGGGAAAAGAATATTATATTCAGGTTGCTTATAGCCTGGTCGATGAAAAAGCTTATAATCGAGAATTTGCTGCATTCAATAACATCAATAATTTAGCTAAAAAGATTATCATTAGTGTTGATGAGAATGATTATTCAACAAGCTTAATTAAACACATTTCCTTAAAAGACTTTTTAAAGGAGAATGATCTTTAACTCTCTTAAACTCTGATTGAGTAAAGATGAGTCAAGTCGATTCGCTAAAGATATATTAAGCGGTGAAATCAATATTAACTTTTATCTAAAAGACATGGTGCAATATATGAGAGGCTATTTATTTATTTTTAGTGCCATAAGTGATGGCTAGCAGTATTACGATAAAGATTGAAACATTTAGAAAATAGTTATAATCCATAATGGCGTAATGTTTCTTTTATAACGCTACTTAATCAAAGAGTGATATTACCATTGACAAGAGGTCATTTTTAAGCCTGTCAATATTCATGATGGCGATATCTTTTTTTGAGCTAAAATGCACATACTAATTAAAATGAGCGGCCTAAAATGCTAACATAATGTTATTAAGTGAATGAGCACGATGAATTATAAAGAATTGCTTAAACCATCTATTGTCATTGTTAATAGATGAAGAATAGGATATTTTGAACAAACCATTGGATGTAAATAGAGGAATAACTTGATGGCAAAAAACCAAATAAAGTCAAAAGAAAGAGTCACGGAACACGGTGAAGTATTTACTAATGAAAGAGAAGTAAACGCGATGCTTGACCTTGTCGAAGACGAATCTTATAACATCGAATCTACTTTCTTAGAACCTGCTTGTGGAGACGGCAATTTCCTTGAAGTTATTTTAAAAAGGAAGCTATTCAGTGTTGACCAAAAATATGGAAAAACTCCATCAGATTATGAAAAATATTCAATCGTGGCACTCTCGTCTATTTATGGTGTGGAATTATTAGAAGATAATTGCCTAGCGTGTATTGATAGATTGTTTAAAATATATGATGAAGAATACACAAAGCATCTAAAGAAATCTTCTTCTAATCAAATTAGAGAAGCCGCTAAATACATATTAAGAAAAAATATATTGTGTGGTGATGCTCTAACTTTGCTTAAAAATGATGGTTCACCAATTGTTTTTGCGGAATGGAAATTTGTTTTAGGAACTAAACTTAAAAGAAGAGATTTCACATTAGAAAAATTATTAAAATCTCAAGATAATAGTATTACTCTTTTTGATTATCAAGACGGTATGGAATGGGATAAAGAAACTGAATCTTTTAT
>CAVDWX010000036.1:0-3544 GCA_963612735.1 Gemmiger formicilis
AATTTTCTTAACAATGGTGCCCGTTGGCTTAAAAGCACGTATACTTTCTGGAACTGAATAATTACCCATATATAACCTCTATATTATCTATACATATCGTGTACATAACAATTTTAATCCAATTTTTGTATAAATGCAACAAAAAAAGAGGCATTTTATCTAAGAATATTTGCCTCAATCTTTGTATATGTACCTAACTTATTTACTAGTTATGTTATATTAATTCAAAGAAATTTAGGGCTTATATCAAAGATTTAATAAAAGACGATAATAACTATTATATTTTATTAGATGAAGTTCAAAATCTTGAACATTTTGTGGGCACATTAAATGGATTATTAAAGTACCCTAATCTTGATATATATGTCACTGGCAGTAACGCTAAATTTTTATCAAGTGACATCGTTACTGAATTTAGAGATAGAGGAGATCAAATTCATTTATATCCCCTTTCATTTCATGAATTTTATCACGCGAAAGAGTTAGATTTTAATGAAGCTTGGAAAGAATATATTGTTTATGGAGGAATGCTGTTTTTAGTTAACTGTAAGAGCGATGAACAAAAAATGAATTATCTCATTAATTTATTTAACGAAACATATATCAAAGACATCGTTAACAAAAACAAAATTAATGAAGTGTATATTTTAGAAGATATCATCAATATCATCGCCTCAGACATCAGCTCTTTTACTAACCCAAATAAATTATCAAACGCATTTTCTTCTATTAAAAAAATAAGCATTTCGCCTAATACCATAAATAAGTATCTTGAATACTGTATTGACTCCTTTTTAATTAGTAAAGCTTACCGATATGATATCAAAGGTAAAAAATATATTGATACACCATTTAAATATTATTTCACCGATATTGGTTTAAGAAATGCTCGATTAGATTTTAGACAGCAAGAAGAAAATCATATTTTAGAAAATATCATTTATAACGAATTAATTAGTCTAGATTACAAAGTAGATGTTGGAGTAGTTGAAATATCGATTAAAAATGAAAATAACAATTATGTCAGAAAACAGTTAGAAGTCGATTTTGTTTGTAATAAAGGATATGAACGATATTACATCCAAGTAGCGTTAAATATCGATACCATCGATAAAGTAAAGCAAGAAGAAAATTCACTAATTCGTATCAAAGATAGTTTTAAAAAGATAATAATAGTTAAAAGCGATATTAAAAAATATAAAGACGAGAACGGAATCCTTTTTATTGGCCTAAAAGAATTCTTATTAAACCCTAATTGCATTGAAAATTAAAGCTTAACTTCTAGCCACTTCTAGGTTTAGTTCTAATACTTCTAAGTTAACAATTAATCATCAGTTAATTTCACTAATTCATGGTTAGTTAAATAAGTTGGATAAGAGGTATTTGTATCAATATGAAGATATTGCTTTTCAATTAAAGTGCCTAAAATATTTTTACGAAAATATGATGATGAAGTAATTTGTAACATTTTGGCAATTTGAGATGAAGTACGACGATTAATATAACAATAAGATAGAATCTTAAGGTCGCGCTCACTGATAGATACATCATTAACAAAAACATCTGGGGAATCATTAAATTCATCAATAATTCCTTTTGAATAATTTAAATTAGGCAATGTCAAAGAGAAATAGTTCGAATCGCATGAGATATAAGGCTTATGATTCTTATCAGCGGTAAAATATTCTTCTTCAATTAAATCAAAGCCACTACCTTTGTTTTCAACATAATGAATAGCTTCTAAGGTTCGAGCAATCACTTCATTTCTTCTTCGAGGAGTAATAGAAGAGATATTTGTTTCTTTTGCTATACTTTTTACACCAAGTAAAGAACCAGGTGAAACAATTTCTAAACGATCAACAAAAACATTAATTTCAATCAATGATGTTGTAATGTAATAATTTCGATGACATAAAGCATTGCTTATCCCTTCTTTTAAGGAACGATAAGGATATGAAGGCTTATTAATGCGATAATCATCAGTTTTATACCAAGAATCGACACTATGGGCAATGATATATTCGTATGCTTGGTCAATAACCTCAATTATATTACCGGTAAATGTTTTAGTTGATAGAATCTTTCTTTCACCCTTATTAATAGAGGGATAAAAAGAAACATCAACACGAGTAATAGAATTCTTACTATTGTCTTTAAAAAGCAAAGCGCCACGGCTTAATTTTAAAGATGAATCCATAAAACCAATCGATATTAATTGCTTAACGCTTAATGAATTCGAGTTATTTTTATTCGCTACTTTTTGTAAATATTTAAAATCATCTTCTTCATATACTTCATCAGTAATGATGGCATCATAGCTAATATATTCATCTAATAAAACGAGGTAGCGGATTTCTTCACTAGTTGCTAAACGAGTGACACCAAAATCTCTAACAAAAACTAATGCTGCTCGTGAATCGTGTAAAAACACCGGCTTAACTAAGCTTGGTTTTACATTTATTTTAAGAATGTATCGAGTTTCTCCTCCTTTAATAGCAATAGAAGAAATAGAATAATTAATTTTTGGCTCTAATTTTTGTTTAATTTCTTGATGAATTAAAAGCACTTGTTTATCAGCCTCAGCCGCGGATAAAGAAACAATGAGATGAGATTTATTTTCCACTCCAACGAATAAGTCTCCACCATCACCGTTAGCAAAACCAGCAATACATTTTAGCCACGATAATGAAGTGCTTGAATCGCTTAATAGTCCTTTAAATTCAACATTGTTCGTCTCGAGATTTAAACCTGGAAATAAATCTTCAATTTTCATAATATAAACTAATCCTTTCTTATTAAAGTGATTAAATTATATCAAATAATAAAAAATACTTCTAGCCACTTCTAGGTTTACTTCTAACCACTTCTAGGTTTACTTCTAGTACTTCCAAGTTTATGAATTAATGAATACTAATTAGCCACCAATCTCATTCATCCCTCTTGAACTAGATGAATCTTCTTCATTTAAAAAGTGCGATTTAGGTTTATTAAAGATGGCTTTTTTAATGGCCACTAACAAGTGTTCACCTTCTAAAGATGAGATATCGATTTCTTCTTTAGAATGTAAACAAGGTTTAATTTTACCATCACTAGTAAGTCTAATCCGATTACAAGAAGAACAAAACATATGTGATAAAGGAGAAATTAAACCAATCTTACCTTTCCCGTCTTTAAAGGCATAAGTTAGAGAAACTCCATCATCTTGAACTTTAATTAAATTAGATAATTTATCTTTTAATATATCGTTAGAAATAAAATTATCTTTCTTCATTTTAGTGGCTTCTCCAATCGGCATCAGTTCAATAAAACGTAAAAATAAATCATTATCATGAGCAAATTTAAATAAGTCATCGATCTCATCGATATTAAATTTATCTAATAAAACTGTATTAATACGAATATCTTTAAAGCCAACTTTCTTAGCTTCTTTTATTCCTTCAAATACCTTATTAATATCTCCGCCTCGAGTAATAGCTTTATATTTATTTATATTTAACGTATCTAAAGAGATATTAATTCTATCTAATCCAGCTTGATATAAATC
>CAVDWX010000037.1:0-3004 GCA_963612735.1 Gemmiger formicilis
CAATATTAAAGCGGTTTGTAAATAATTCTTTTTAAAAGGAATGAGTTTTAAAACTTCAAAGAAAAGCCAAGTAATAAAGAAATATAAAAGTCCAAATAATCTCCACGCAAATTGACATTTTCGATACATCGAAGGCATGATATACCAAATGTTTTTAGTAAAGATGAGAAGAAGCAAAATAAGTATTGATATAAATAAAAATATAAAGGGTTTGAAATCGATATTTTTAAAGCTAAATTTTATATTTTTCTCTTGGCTAAAATCAATATAGATATAGCTGATATAAAACGTTATTAAAGCAAAAATAGATAAGTAAGAAAAAACAATTGCTAAGCTTGGAATAAATGCAATTAATAAGATTATTCCATACCTTATGTAGCGATTTATCTTCTTTCTTTTTAATAAGAAGTGATCGAGCACAATAGCGATTATGAGCGATAAAATGATAATTATTAACGAAATATAGATTGTAATAATACCGAATTTAGGAGCGTATTTTCCACTACTAATTTGTTCATTGATATATTGAATATTAAAAAATCCTGAATACCAATAAGAACTATTTGTGGAATTAATAACAAAATTAATATCGGTATGTTCGTAAGTATCATTTGAAACAATATATAGATTAGTTCGTTGATAATATAAAGCAGGTAGTAAATAAAAGAAAGCCATCAAAAAGATACTGATTAAAGATAATGAAAGATAAATAGCTCTTTTTTTATCTTTAAATCGAGTCATAATAATTCGAATATTGCATAACAAATATATAAATGCAAATGTTGCGGTGACTAAAGTGGTAAAGGCGTGAGATAAGCATAATAAAGTAGAAGAAATTATTAAATAAAGATATGGACCAATCTTAAATTCATCATCGTTAATAATCCTTATTAGCCCATAAAAAACAGAAGGAATAAGGGAAATCGCAACGACCTCAGCAAAAGCAAAACGGCATAAAGCGCAAAACACTAAATAAGGTAAAAAGATATAAAATATCGTTCCAATTAAGGCTTTGTAACTATTTTTATTGATATATCTACCGATGAAAAAAGTAGATATATTTCCGCTTAAAATGAATATAAACATCACTATTTTTATAGCCACTAGTTCATTGATACTAAATAAATAAGAAATAGTCGCAGCGCTATAATGGGATAATGGTCCATAATATCCATAAGCAAAATAACCAAATTGTCCCATCGTAATATGATTGGGCTTAATAAAAAAGGAGCCCTTTTTAAAACCGTAAACTAAATCATAAACTTGAGAAGAATGAAATGAGATATCATCTCCTGGATATGTTCCTTTATTAAACAAAAGATATAATGAAAAAATAGTAGCGATGCTAACGATTAATAAGGGAATGAAATAATTAATAATCCATTTCTTCGTCGATAAATTTGACATGCAATTATTCTAAAACATAGTTTTAAATAAAACTACATTTATCTACGCAAGTGCGTTATTTATGACTATAATTTAGCTATGGATTTTTTAAGACATCTTCAAAAATATTTAAGTGAAGAAACTATCGCTAAATTAAGTACTTCTTTACTCGAAAAAGAAAAGAAAGCGCTCTTATTAAATACGAATAAAATGAATGAAGAACTACTCTTATCTTTATTTCCTCATTTGATTCAACATCCACTAGTTAAAAACGCTTATCTATATGATAAAGATGAATACGATTTAGGAAAAAGCATATATCACGAATTAGGGTGCTTTTATATTCAAGAACCAAGCGCTATGCTACCTGCTTATTTATTAGGTCATATTGAAAATGGACTAATTTTAGATATGTGTGCGGCACCCGGAGGGAAAAGTATCGGTGTTTCCTTATCTAATCAAAATAGCGTTATCATCTCTAATGATTTATCTAATAGTAGGTGTCAAATACTTTTATCTAATATTGAGCGCTTAGGATGCTCGAATATCGTTGTTACTAATAATGATTTTTCCACTATTTATCCTAATTTTCTTGAAAAATTTGATTCGATTATTTTAGATGCTCCTTGTTCTGGAAGCGGCATGTTTAGAAAAAATAATCACTACATGGAAGAGGATTGGTCGTATTCTAAAGTTGTTAAATGTGCTTCTATTCAAAAAGAATTAATTTTAATAGCGTATAAAATGCTTAAAAAAGGTGGAACCTTATGTTATTCTACATGCTCTTTTTCATATGAAGAAGACGAAGAAGTTGTTTCTTTTTTATTGGCAAATAGCGATGCTAATTTACTTCCTATCTCTCATTCTGATTTATATTATGTTGATAAGTCTAAAATAGGAATTCATCTTTTCCCTTATTTATTTCCAGGAGAAGGACAATATATCGCTTTAATTAAAAAGCCTGGAGAAAGCTTAATAACAAAAAAAGAATATTCTAAATATAAATTTCCTTTTTTAAAGACAATATCAAGCTATTCATCTTATTCTTTCTTTAATTTTTCTAATTCTATTTTTATGCTTCCATTTGAGATATCCACTAAAGGTTTAAAAATAATTAGATACGGCACTAAGGTGGGCGAAATCGATAAAAATTTATTCCATTATGACTATCATTTGTCACATGTAATAAATAATTTCGAGTTTGTTATTGAACTAAATGATGAGGAAATAGTCAAATATATATCTGGAGAACAATTAAATAAGGTTAATCCATATAAAGGATACGTTTTATTAACTTATCAAAATATACCCATTGCTTTTGGAAAAAGTGACACTACTGTCATTAAAAACCATTATCCAAAAGGTTTAAGAAAGAAAATTAATATATCTCGTTAAAACGATATTTTTTAGTTTTTAATTTTATGAATTCATTATGAATATAGCTTCTTGCTTCATAAGTAAGAGCTTGTTGAATTCTATCTTGAACTAGTTGAGCTATTTCTTTAGTTGTTTTGCCTTCATATTCACTTGGCATAATCGGTTTTAAAAATTTAAGATAAACAGGATATTTTTTAAATTGTGGTTTAGTTTTAAAAACTAGGGCAGATCCATATATTAC
>CAVDWX010000037.1:3014-12394 GCA_963612735.1 Gemmiger formicilis
ATATATTACCGCTGGGACAAGTGGGACTTTAGCTTTCATTGCAGGTCTAAAAGTACCGTGATGAAATTCTTTAAGTAACATCATTTGGTCTTTATTTCTAGTTCCTTCTGGAAAGATCAACCAGTTTTTAGTGCCAGACCTTAAATCTTCTTCCATTTTCATCATCACTCTTAAGCTTTGCTTTAAATCATTTCTATCGATAAAATCACCAGAAATCGATT
This sequence comes from Gemmiger formicilis, assembly GCA_963612735.1. Classification (GTDB taxonomy): domain Bacteria; phylum Bacillota_I; class Bacilli_A; order RFN20; family CAG-826; genus CAVDWX01. Next base: position 3,236 of record CAVDWX010000037.1, read on the forward strand.
TAACACATTTTCCAATAAATGGATATTTTTCACTTTCTTTTTTGGCGATAAAGGCAAATGGTTTATCTATAGCAATGAGATAAGCTAAAGCATCATACATCGAAAGATGATTAGAAAAGAAACAGCATGATTCTTGAGGGATATTTTCTAATCCTTCGATATGTAAATCCGCCTGTAAAGCATCGGATACTTTTTTACATAAATTTGATAATTTTTTATATCTTTTTTCTAACGGATATTTTTTTGTGTTCTTAGAATATGGTCTCATAAATGAAAAATAAGAGAAAATAATACTTCCACCGACTTTTCCTATTGCTCTTGTATAATGAAACATCATTAATTCCTCCTATTCATTTAAAACTAGTACTTCCAAACTAGCGGGATTAACAATCGTGTTTTTGACGTGAATCGTATTGTCACTCACCTCTCCACCCCGAGAAATAAGGACGTTGTAATAGCTTGGTAGCTCTAAAGTTACTTTTTTATCGGTGGGATTAAAAATAATGATCGCTTCTTTATAAAATCTTTGGTCTTCCATTTCGACATTTTTCATACTCACCAATAATAAATTGTTATCTAATCTATTTAAAGAAAGATGTTTATCGATTTCGCTAGGATTAAAAAGCCTAATTCCAGTCGCTTTTTTTCGCATTTTAATCAAGCCTTTTATACAATTGACCATTTCGAATCTTTTATCCACTAAAGACCAGTCCATATTATTGACTTTAGGAATGTTATAAGTATTATCTAGTCCTCTTTTTGATAAGCCAATTTCTTGCCCCATATGTAAAAAAGGAACACCCATTGCTAATATCGTTATGGCATTACCCATTTTTACTCGCCTTAATATGGTATCTTCATCTTCATAGGAATTGGAAACATTTAATTTATCGAATAAAGTGCCGTTATCGTGACATTCGATATAATTAATACTTTGATTAGCGTTATTAAAACGAGGAGCAATACCTCCTAAGGATAGTACAGAGCCACACAACGAATATTCAAAACCATTTAAATAAGATAAATTCCCGCCTATATAACCTCGTTCACTTAGATTAGAAGCAAATGTTGGACCTTTGACAAAATCGCGGAATGAATCGTTAAAAAAGGCAATATGTGGCATCTTGCTAGCGTTTTCTGCACAAGCTTTTTCTTCAAAAGGAAGTTCATAACCCATATTCCATCCTTCCCCATACATCAAAGCATCTTCTTTAATTGATTTAACAATCTCATCGGCTTTATTAATAGTTTCGATATCTAATAATCCCATCAAGTCAAATCGATAGCCATCGATATCAAATACTTCAACAAAATATTTGATCGAATCAAGAATTATTTTTTTCACCATATATTTTTCGCTAGCGAAGTCATCTCCGCATCCACTTGCTTCGGCGATTTGCATATTTCTTTTTCGCCTAAAATAATAATTAGGAACGACTTTTTCAAAAATAGAAGTTTCATAATTATAAATATGGTTATAAACAACATCCATAATGACTCGAATATTGTTCTTATGAAGCGTATTCACTAATGTTTTAAATTCTTTTAGTCTTTCCATTGGTATTTCGGGGTGAAGTGAATAACTTCCTTCAATTCCAAAAAATGTAATTGGATCATATCCCCAGTTATATGTTTTTAAAGTATCGATATCATCAACACCTCTAAAATCAATAATTGGATTTAATTGAACATGGGTGATACCTAAATATTTTAAATAATCTAAACCACACGGATTTCCTTTATCAGTGGTTCTATTTTCTTCGATAAATCCAAGATATTTACCTTTATTGATAATGTTATTATTATTTCCTTCACTAAAATCTCTAATTCCAACTTCATAAATAACACTATCGACATATTGTTTAATTTCATATGTTGGTTTGATGTTGCCCATATTTTTAATGGTTTCTATATCTACAACTGCGCTATATAAAGAATTTAATGATGTTCCTTTGCCATAAGGATCATTAGTCTCATTTATAACACCAGAATTATTAACGATATATCGATATTTTCGATTGATTAAATCCCCTTTAATAGTTAATCGATAGACTCCTTTTTCACTTCTTTTCATCAAGATATTAGAAAAGCTCCCATCTTTATTTTCAAGCTTTAAATAGACATCATTCGCTAAAGGAGCCCATAAGGCGAAATTAGTTTCGTCTTTTTGATAAATTGCTCCTAAATCATCGCCATCATAATTGAATAAATTTTCAAATTCTGGGAAATCGACAAGATTAGAAATATCGAGCATAGTCGAAGGAAAATCGCTCATTTTGATAGCGTAATGCTTTCCAAAATCTAAATCTTTGGTAAAAGAAAATTCAAAAATAGTGATGTTTGATGTGGAATTTGATTTTAATAAAGTCAATTTATCAAAATAATAGCCATCTTCTAATAGAGTAAATTTCATTTCGCTTCTTCGTTGAATCGAAGTAAATAGCATGACATTAATCTTTTTAAGAGAAATTAAATAAGCTTTAATAAATGTGTTTTTCATAATTATTAATTGAGTTCATCGCTCCCTACATCATTTTCTGAATTATCAGCGTCATAATGACGGTCATTGACTAACACTTTGCAACCTCTTGAAGAGGATTCTGGTTCAAGAGCAACAATACCTTCTTCTTGTAGTGCTTTAAATATTCTTCCGGCTTTATTAAAACCAACACTGCATTCCCTTTGTATTTTGCTCATCGATATATATTCTTGAGTCATGACCCATTCTTTTATCCCTTCATAAGCGGCGCGTTCATTTTCATCCATTTGAATGTTTATTTTTCCAGAAGCCACTAATCCACTTCCTGCCTCGGAAGCGTGATCCACTAAGTCTAGCAAATCTTCCCAGTAATTCGTTTCATAATGTTCTTTTAAATAAGATACGATGTGAACTATTTCTTTATTGCTGATATAGCAACCCTGAAGTCTCACTGTACCAACGCGTGAAACTAACGGAGATTGAACAAGCATATCTCCTTTACCTAATAATGTTTCCGCTCCCCCTACTCCAATAATCGTTTGAGAATCAACTGAAGAAGAAGTCATCAAAGCGACGTGAGTGGGTAAGTTGCCTTTTAAAACACCAGTCACCACGTTTGTCGATGGTCTTTGAGTGGAAATGATTAAATGGATCCCTGCGGCACGGGCCATTTGAGCAAGACTTATAACCGGTGCTGAAAAACCTTTGCAACGGTCCACTAAATCAGCGTATTCATCTAAAACAATAACGATATATGGCAATTTCTCAATATTATTTTCTTCAGCCCATTCGTTATATTGTTCGATATTAACGGAACCTTCTGCGTCATTAAATATTGAGTAACGACGTTGCATTTCTTTACACATCTTTTCAAGCATAATTTTAGCTTCATCACCTGAAGTAATAATGGGACATAATAGATGAGGAATACCGCTAAATTTTTTAAATTCAATTTGTTTTGGGTCGACGATAATAAGACGCACTAAGTCAGGGGAACATCGCATTATTAAAGTAGCGACAATAGAATTAACAAAAATCGATTTACCACTACCAGTAGTTCCTGCGACTAATAAGTGAGGAAATTCATTAAAATCAGCAGAGACTACTTCTCCTGATATATTTTTTCCAAAAGCGACCGCTAATGGATGTTTTTTTACATCTGGAAGAGCGGTAAAGATTTCTTTAAATGAGACAGTCGTAATTTTAGGATTAGGAATTTCTAGTCCTGAAACATTTTGCCCTGCTACGACCGTTTCAAGTCGAGCGGAGACACCGTCTAATCTTACGGATATATCTTTAACTGACCCTTCTAAAACTTTGACTGAGACATTGTGTTTGCATTCGATATTAAATCGAGTAACCGAAGCACCTATCACGTAAGATGTACATGTCGCGCCAATTCCAAAATCAGCAAACATTTCATTGATTTTATCTTTCCTATATTCCGCCATTGCCATATTTTCTTCTTGAGCTTGAGCGGTTTCATAAACTTGTAATAAATCAGGAGAAGGTGGAATCCATTTAATTGGTTTTTTTGCTTTTATGGGTTCCTCTTTTTTTGTTTCTTTAGGAGGAACTTGAATTGGCTTAGCTTCTTCGAGTGGAATTTGAGTTTGACTAGTTGAAGTTTGCTCTTCATCACTGCTAGCGAAATCTAATTCTAATTGTTCATTAATAATTTCTTCTTCATCACTATCGTTAGTTTCTTCTTCGTTATCTTTTACTAACTGTGCTCCTGGAATGGTTGCAGTAGAAAGGATAGTTGTTCTTGAATATGGCTTATCATTTCTAAAATCAAAGCGAGCTGGAGACATCGAAGAATTATCGACATTCGAAAAAGAGATGTGTTCTCTAACTTCAAAATTAGAGGGAGTTGGTTGTTCCACTTGATTAGAATAGCTGACATCGAAATCTTCAGGAACTTGAGAAGCACTAGCGATAATATCTTTCGTGGAAGGAACATCCATTAAAGGAATATTTTCTTTTTTTCGCATAGGAGAGGGACTTTTCTTTTTTTTCTCGCGGAGAAACATCAATTTAAATAAAGCTACAAAGCCATCTTTGAAATAAAAGAATATGCATAACACCATAATAGTAATGGTAATTGCTAATGCAAAAGAACGGTTTACTAAGGTAGTAAGTAAAGCTAATAAGATATAACCAGTATAGCCTCCTGCGAAAGGATAAGTATTGTATATATCTAAAAATTTTGGATAGAAATAATTAGATTTATCAATTTTTTCATATATTGAAAAATAAGTTTTATTAACATTATCTAAGTTAAGGTCAATATTTTTTATTTTGCTATAGATGTAGGTCAGAAGAATTAATGAGCATATAAAAAACAAAAACAAGCAAATAGGCTGAAAAAAATGTTTAAAACTAAACGGCTTTTGCTTAAAAATAAGATTCACACCAACGATACAAATATATAGATAAAATAGTAACGAACCCGCTCCAAAAAGGAAAATAAATGGATACGATAAGGCGCGAGAAACATAACCAACGTTAAGCGCTAAAACGATGACAAATAAAGACAAAAATACGCCACTCACGATGCATAATTGCTTATTATTAATCTCTTTTAATTCCTTCTTTTTGGCCATGTTTTTATTATAATTATTTCACTAATTTATATACAATATAAAACTAATCAACAAAGAGCACTAAGGGGTCAATAAGCGGTTCTCGGCCGTTATATTTTCTTATAAAGCGTAAACATCGTTCTTTAATCAAGGTAAAGGCATTATCTAAATCTAATGAATCACTTTTTAAAGTTAAATTGATTTCTTCATTAAAGATTTGAACAAGCGTTTTAACTAAAGCTTCTGAATCCTTAAAAGAAACAAAACCTCTCATTTGACAGTCAGTACTACTCACCATCGCCTTTTTAGATTTAGAAATAGTTGTGGCGATGGTTACAACTCCATCAACTCCTAATTTCTTTCTTTCTTCAATAATCTTTTCTGTACCAGTAACTGATATCCCAGTTCCATCCACTATTCCGGGTTCGACTGGAATTTTGTTAATTGAATTAGGAATTAAACGTGCTTTTCCATTTTCATCGATATAAATTTGCATGCCGTTATCTAAAACAAAGATATTCATATGATTGAGGCCGATTCCCATCGAAACCGCTAATTTGGCATTATCCATCAAGTTGACATATCTTCCTCTTACTGGCATGTAATATTTAGGTTTTAAAAATGACAAAAATGTTTTGATATCATCTTGACGAGCATGCATAGAGATACATTCTTTTCGTGAAAGCCAAACAACTTCACATCCAGTTCGATAAACGGCATCAACGGCAAATGTTCCTTCATTTTCCATGGTTTCAGTTGGTATGGCGCCGTTTATAAAAGTATCCATCGGATCGATAAAGATGCGTTTATCGGATGAATTGCCATACGCTAATTTTTGTATCTTATCAAAAATATCGACACTGTGATCGAGAATGAGTACTAACATTTCTTGTCTTCTCACCCTGATATAGTCTTCGTGGGAAATGATATCTTCTGGTTTTAAAGATAAACCGATATCAGCGTCGACTAATATCTTAACGACGGTTTCAGTATATTTATCATAGAAATAAACTTTTCGTTTAAATTCTTTGGCTAAATCTAATATTTCCTTAACTCGATATCCATTTTGCCAAAAACAAGTAAAGAAGATTCTTCCATCGTTATCAACGAAATATTTTCTTATTTTTTCTTTGCATTTGTGGCGGGGTGAACAGTACCCAATTTTATTAGCTCCTTTTGATTCGCACATGAGGAGCAAAGTCTTTTGATAAGATAGTTGTTCAAGCTTTAGTGCATTGAATTTAAAAGCTTCTTCACTGATGGAAAAATCAACAATGAAGTCTCCTGTATAAATAATATTTCCTTTATCGGTAGGAATAGCTAAACCAAAAGAATTCGGAGAGTTATGAGCGGTTTGAAAGAAAGTTATAGTTCTATCGCCGATTTGTGCCTCTCCATTTGGATCAATATATTTAAAATTAAAAGCGACGTTGATGTGATAGAACTTAGCTTGTGAAATTAAAAATAACGCAGTTGTTTTTGTAGTATATATCGGAGCGGGTGCTTTCTTATAAAAATATTTGATACCTGCGGCATTTTCTTCATGAGAATGTGTGATGATATACCCAGCGATTCTATCCTTATTTTGAATAAGATAAGAAGCATTTGGTAGCATGCAATCTATTCCTGGGACAGTTTTATCCGCTAAAACGATGCCACAATCTAATACGTATATTAAGTCATTTATTTCAACTAAATAACAATCTCTTCCATGTTCATCTAAACCACCGAGGGCACATATCTTAATACGATCCATCTGAATCTCCTCCATTACTAAGCAAAAATGGTATCTTTATCCTATCACACGCACGCAAAACTATAAAGACAGTATCTAATTATTTTTATATATATAGGAGAATTAATTAACCTATGTTTTTATCTTGATCGATTATATAAATTTCAATTAGTAAAATATTCTTTTAATAAATCACGAGCGTAAATTTCTTCTGATTCTATGACCTTAAAAGTCGACGCTCCAGTTTTATATTTACCGTTTCCGTAAATATAATAATCACTACTGTATGTATCGGTGACGAAATAATAATTTGTTTCATCATCTAAAGAATCTAAACTTGAATTGTACTTAACGTGATAAGTTCTTGAATCAGTCGTATAATTTGATTTTAGAAAAGTACCACTCGCGGAGCATAATTCCAGATTGTTATCAAATGGATATAGATTAAACAACGTTTCCATAGTGACATTACCTTCACTTAATTTATATGGAGTTCTTGAAACGATATATCCTCCACCTAATACCAAATTATAATTTGGCCATAAATTTTCACCTTTTGATAGGTATAAATATGCTACTAAATCGGATAAAGAAGCGCTTGATAAAGTAGTTGAATTATATCCTACAATCTCATTTGGATTACCAATGATATCCATATAAGAATTAATTAAGGCGGTTGTTTCGCTATCATTAGCTAATGTTAGAAATGATGAAGTGGAAATAGTTTCAGCGCTGATTGATTTTTCATTTGTCGTTTTATCTATGGTAAGAGTGGCATGAGATATCGATTTATTATATCCCGCACCTTGAACATGATAAATGCCGTTATCATCAGTGGTAACATAGTCGCTATGACTATGGCCTTCAAAAACGATATCGATATATCCGCTTTTAGTAATTAAAGTAGAGCAACCTTCCGTATAATCATGCAAAGAATAGATGATAAAATCACAATTTTCGCTTTCTTTTAATCTTTTCGCTTCGTTTATTACTAATGACGATAATTCATTATCGACTTTGAAATATATATCTTTGACTTTACTCCCTGAGATAGAAAAATAACAATTTCCGATCGCGCCAATGATTCCAAACTTTATACCATCGATGGTAAATGTTGTTGAGGCATCTGCATAATCCACTCTTTGATTAGTGCTACTATCATAAATATTTATTCCTAGGAATGGGAAATTAGCTTTATTTTTATTTTGAATTATATATTCATTTCCCCAATCGAATTCATGATTCCCAAATGTCATTGATTTGACGTCGATATTGTTCATCCATTCACTCATCAATAAGCCTTTAGTTTTATTAGAATACATGCTCCCTTGCCACATATCTCCACTTGATAAAACAAAGCTATTTTTATTTTCTTCCATTTTATTTTTTAAATACGTAGAAGTCTTTTCAATACCCGCTGAGGTGGTAGTATCCATAACGCTGCCGTGCGTATCATTTAGTGCGTAGATATCAAATGTTTTAGATTCTTCTTGACTCTCACATTCACTAATTGAAGATAATGAGGAAATTGAAAGATATATATTCCCGTAATCATTTTTAATATTTCCGATTATGTCAAGCGTTTTAGTCCCTCCAACATAATTATTTAATTTATCTTTGATGCTATCTGTTATTTCTTTATTACCTGAATCCGCCATAATCGGAGTGTTTTCTCCATTAATCGAGGCATCACTAAATCTAATTTTAGAAGTGTGATAAGCAGCGCTATTTGTGGAGACGCTATTAATTTTTACTCCGATATATTTAACTAAGATGCTTTGATCATATATTTTATCTAATGAAGCAACTTCACTACCGCTAGTTATCAATAAAGGTTCAACGTTACCGTAACTATTAGAATTAGATAATAAAGTTATTTCAGTAGGATCTTTGATTTGATAATTTTGATTATAAGTACTTATCGTAGCGTTAAATCCAATTATATTACCTATTGAAAAGGTGGAAAATCCTTCTGAATTATAAATGTAGATGCCGCTTCTTTTTCTGCTTGTCGGATTGATGCGCTCAAGATAAACGTTACACTTAGAAGAAGAACCAATTTTATCGATTCGAGTTATTGTCCCAAACGTATAAACGCTATTAGTGTCACCGTTTTTATAAGCGGTTATAGCCTCATCAAGTTCGGTATAATTGCTCGGTGTAATACACGCCTCATTACTGATATTTTTATCGCTAGCGACATTTAAAATTTGATGACTTAATAAAGATAAAATAGTTAATAAAGACGAAGACAAAACTAGAGCAGTTATTATATTTATTTTTTTGTTAATTTTCTTCATTTCTTTATATATACAAAATTATATATTTATTTTATTGGAGAATAAATAAAAAGGAGATTG
>CAVDWX010000038.1:0-19192 GCA_963612735.1 Gemmiger formicilis
CTCTCCATGTATAGATGGTTTGATCGGGATCACCAACGAGATATAAATTTGTATTAGGAGTCATTAAATATTTAAGCAACTTATATTCGGTATCATTAGTGTCCTGAAATTCATCAACAAGGATATGAGATAATTTTTGTTGCCATCTCATTCGAATGCTTGGATAATTTTTTAAGATATAGTTAGTCTTTAATAATAAATCATCAAAATCTAATGAATACATCATCTCTTTCTTATTTTCGTATTCTTCATAGATTTCTAATATCGCTTTAGCGTCAGGATGATAATTCTTATCTAACTTAACATCTTCAGGATAAAGTTCTTTTAATTTCCACGCTGAGATATAAGAAGGAACTTTTTTAACAATCGGGTCACTTTTTTTATATCCCATCGTAGAAGCGATATCCTTAATTAATTTGAGTTGATCTTCTTCATCTAAAATGGTAAAGCTTTGAGGATAATCAAGAACAGAAATCTCTCTTCTTAAAAACATAGCGGCGAAAGAATGATATGTTTTAATAATGACGCCTTCTGCTTGAAAGGGGACGAGGTCAATCAATCTATTCTTCATCTCATTAGCGACTTTGTTAGTGAAAGTAATTGCTAAAATAGAATAAGGATTTACTTTTAAAACATCTAATAAATAGGCGATTCGATAAGTCAAAACTCGAGTTTTGCCACTTCCCGCACCAGCGATGATACGAACATATTGTTTATCCGTGGTCGCTCCTTTATATTGATTTTCATTTAATTCTTTTAAGTAATCCATATATTGCTTAGCAATATACTATCATAATAAAACATCGACATTCAATGATTGTCTATTCAATTTGAACATGATGCAAGAAAAGAAAGAATTATATCTTCTCCACTGATGTTCATTTCTATTATTCTATTATAAATATATATAAGTGTAGGCGTTCCTCTTATTCCAAAATATAAATAATCGTCCTTACCAATGGTGGAACTTGCATCATCAATAAGAGGAATCTCCTTACTATATTCAAGGAGAAAAAAAGACTCCTGATGTTCGTTTAAAAATATTAAAACATTATCTTTGATATGCTTGCAATGAAGACAGTTAAGCGAGTAAATATAAACAAAATACCCCTGTTTTGATAGGGAAAATAGATTATTATATTGAATTTTATTATCGATAAAAGTCTCATAATCTAAAGAAGAAATTAATGAATTTTGACTCGCTTTAAAACTTGAATTAATTGGTGTACAACCGCTGAGGGAGAGAGTTAGAAGAGCAAGATATAAAAAAGGCCTCATATTATAATATAGGAAGAAAAGTTCACTTTTTTACGAAAAAAAATCATCAAATGCTAAAATATTTTTATGGCAGCCTTAAAAAAGAAAGAAACATTGACCTCCAATATCACCTATATGGCTCTTATGGCTTCGATTAATGTAGTCTTTATTTTAATTGTTCGCTTTCTCCCTATTTTACAAATATTGCTCATCTTCATTTTGCCTCTAACTAATGCGATTGTTGCCCTTTGCTGTAAAAAAAGATATTTTCCAATATATGCGATAGCAACAATACTTTTATGTATGTTAGTAGCGTGGAATATTATGGATGCTCTTTTTTATATCATTCCAAGTATCGTCTCTGGATTTATGTTTGCCTTATTGTTTGAAAAGAAAGTCGATGACATTTATATCATTTATACCTCCACGATTATTAATGTTATTTTCACCTACCTTTCAATCCCACTTATTCAATTCTTATTTAAAATTGATTTTATCTATAATTTTGCTTATGTATTTAAACTCCACGAATTTAAATATTTATACTTCATTACTCCGTTATTCATTTTTTTGATTGCTCTAATTCAATCAACTTTTGCTTATGCTGTAATTAAAGAGGAACTAAAAAAGTTAGGTATCAATCTTAATGAAAAAAAGAAAAGTAATGATCTATACATCATATTAGGATTATTTATTTCTCTTCTTTTATCAATTCTTTTCATCTTTATCGATAAGGGTCAATTCTCTTATTTATTTATGATGTCATCATTATATTTTGCTATTTTTATCATCATTAAATTAATCTTAAGCAAAAATAAAAAGATCATCTCTTTACTTATTTCTAGCGCTTTTATTAGTTTGTTTATATTCGCCTTTTTGTATCAAAATATTAAAGAACCATTTGGATTTATAACGATTAACATTCTCTTCTTTTTAATCGGAATTATTGGTTTGTCCAATAATTATTTGTTAACAAGAAAGAAGAAAGATACAATTAAAAGCGTAGACAAAAACGATGGTTAATTTTTTTAAAAATTTTGCAAAAGGAATCCTATATGTCTTAGTGCTCCCATTCCTACTAGTCATATTAGCTTTATATTTCGGGGTGAGCATTATCATATTTTGCTATTTAGGAATTAAGGGAATAATTTTATTTTTAACCGGTCGAAATTTATTTGGTGATTTTATAGAAGATATAGAAGCTAAAAGAATCTTAAATGGCGAAGTAAATAATGTTTCTCAAACTGAAGAAGAAAAACCACTGAGTGAAAATAATTCGTCATCATCGAATAATAATATCAATCTTTACCCCAATGGTTATACCACTAATATATATAGTGCTGTTTTTGGAAATGAAGAAGAAAAGCCGTTAAATAATAACGATGATACATTAGAAAATCAAAACGAAATAGAAGAAAAACCAACTGAAATAGAAACTAATAATATTAATGAAAATAATAACGAACAAGAAGAAGGCGGAATAGAGACTGAGCCAGAAGAAGAAATAATCGGCCGCTATGTCCCTTTTACGGAAAAGAAAAATAGAAACGTCACGCCAAAGCAAAATGAAAATAATGATGATGAAGGTGGAGTATCTATTTCAGATTATGATGGAGGTGACAATTAATGAATATATTAATATCATTGACCGAAAATGATAAAAGATTGATTGTTGCACTTTTACTCGTCATAATCTTAGTTTTTGTCCTTATTGGATATATTGGTATGATTATTACGCGTGTCATGAAATGGCAAGGTAAGAAAATGGATAATCTTGTTCACGATGTTGTAATTACCAAGGTTATAACCGATAAAAAGCATTTCATCAGATATGGGAGAAAAAAGAATTGGCGAACCTTTTTTAAACAAGCTTGGAAACCTATTATTATCATGGCTGTTGGAATAATAGTTTTACTCATTAGAAACATGATTTATCGCGATTTCTCCTATAACGTTTTTGATTATAAAAAGACTGGATTTAACACTCTTTTATTCTTATGGGATTTCTCTTCAAAAGATATATACGCTGATATATTCGGGATGAAGGTATTAGCTAAAATGCCACCTCTATTAAACACACCTCATTTTGAATTAGAGGCTTGGACTTCTTATATTTTTATGCCTTGTATGATTGTGGGTGGTTGTTGGTATTTAGTGGCTCTTCAATCGCTCATTGCACGTACCATAAAATTATTTAAATTATCGCATTCCGTATTTGATAAATCATTAGATGGTTACAATCAAAATAGCTACATTAATAATACAAATACAAATAATCAAAATTAAGAAAATAAAACAAAAATAGAATAAATTAAATAAAAAGCTAAAAGAATATCTAAAATGATAAATAAAACATAATAACGATATTTAATAACCTTTTTACGATTAATCTCTATTTCAGATAATTCTTTTTTCTTTTCCATAATTAGAATTTAATACTATTCGAAGTTCTTGGGAAGGGTTGAACATCGCGGATGTTACCCATGCCAGTGATATACATTAATAATCTATCAAAACCGATTCCAAAACCACTATGACGACATCCACCATAACGACGGGTATCTAAATACCAATCGAGGTTTTTGCTTAATCCACATTCATCCATTTTCTTTTTAAGTAAGTCGTAGCGTTCTTCTCTTTGAGAACCACCCACGAGTTCACCCACTGCAGGAACTAATAAATCGCACGCCGCAACAGTTTTTCCATCATCGTTAAGTCTCATGTAAAAAGCTTTGATTTCTTTAGGATAATCAATTAAAAATAGAGGACCTTTAACGATGTGTTCGGTTAAATATCTTTCGTGTTCGGACTGTAAATCCATGCCCCATTCAATATTTGGGTTTTCAAATTTGAAACCGTTTTTAACTGCTTCTTTTAAATATTCGATTCCCTTTGTATAAGTCATTCTTTCAAAGTGAGAGGAAGAGACATGTTTTAATCGATTAATAAGAGTATTATCAATCATTGTATTAAAGAAATTCATCTCATTTGGACAAGACATTAAAATGTAATCAATACAATATTTAATGCAGTCTTCGATAACCTCCATATTGCCATCTAAATCGCAAAATGCCATTTCAGGTTCAATCATCCAAAATTCAGAAGCATGTCTAACGGTATTAGAATGTTCCGCACGGAAAACAGGACCAAACGTATAAATACCTCTAAAAGCTAAGGCAAATGCTTCCCCGTGAAGTTGACCAGTCACCGTTAAATTAACGGGTTGCCCATAAAATGAAAATGGGTCTTTAGTTTCATGAGTGGTGACATCGAATACCGAACCCGCTCCTTCTCCATCGTTAGTGGTAATAATCGGAGTATGAACGTAGACAAAACCTCTTTCTTGAAAAAATTCATGAATGGCTAAAGATAAAACGCTTCTCACTCTAAAAACAGCTTGGAAAGTATTTGCTCTTGTTCGTAAATGAGCGATATCTCTTAAAAATTCAAAGGAATGACGTTTCTTTTGTAAAGGATAATCATCTTGAACATCGCCTTCTAAAACGCATGAATCCACAACTATTTCAAAAGGTTGTTTATTTTCAGGTGTTAATTTGACACTCCCTTTAACGCCAATCGCACTACCGGTTCTTAAAGCGGATAAAACGTTATAATCCGGACAATCCTTATTATAGACGAGTTGGACATTTCGATAATAAGTTCCATCATTAAATTCAATAAAACCAATAGAACCATTATCGCGATTAGTTCTCACCCATCCTTCTAAAAATACTTTATCTAATGATGATTTTTCGTCATTGTCTCCGCTTAATACGATGTCAAATAATTCGAAATTTGTTGTGCTAAAATATTCTTCCATAATCTTCATTTCCTTTATTTACTTGCTTATTTTATTACATAAAGAATCTATTTTGTATCTATGATTGATAATTTTGATAATCTTCAATATTCCAGTTGGGATCAACCCCTAAATTTAAAGGAGCAAATAATTTCATTTGATATAACCGCTCAGCAACTTTAGCAATCATTGAGGCATTATCAGTACAGCACCACATCGGTGGAATATTGATTTTGATATGTAAATCATTCATCACTCTTGTCATTTCACTTCTTAAATACGAATTAGCGCTTACGCCACCCGCTAAAATGACTTCTTTTATATCATACAATTTTACAGCTTTAACAGCGCGGTCCACTACTTCGTTGATGGCAACGTCCTGAAAAGAACGACACATATTAGCGACATTTATTTCTTCCCCTTTTTGACTTAAATTATGAACGAGATTGATAACATTTGTCTTTAATCCCGAATAAGATAAATCAAGAGTGTGCTCACCCCGAAGTGGAGTTGATAAATTATAGGTATGTTCCCCTTCTTTAGCTAATTTGTCAATGGGAATTCCTCCTGGGTAAGGTAAGCCAAGGACACGAGCAACTTTATCATAGCATTCACCAATCGCATCATCTCTAGTCCGAGCAATAACTTCGAAATTCAAATGGTCTTTCATCAAAACTAATTCCGTATTCCCACCAGAAACGACGATAGCTAGAAGAGGGAAAGTAAATCCATCTACATATTCATTTGCGTATATGTGACCCGCTAAATGGTGGACCGGGATCAAAGGTTTATCATATAGCATAGCTAACGTTTTTGCGGCTTGTAAGCCAACATGAAGCGCTCCAATTAAACCAGGGCCTCTTGTTACCGCAAAAGCATCGATATCCTCAAATTTAAGATGAGCGTTTTCGATTGCTTCTTTTAAAACAATAGTAATATTTTCTGCATGAAGACGAGAAGCGATTTCTGGCATTACTCCTCCATATTTTTGATGAACAGCAATTTGAGTAGAAACAACATTAGATAATAAAACACCATCTTTTGTAATAGCGACCGCTGTTTCATCACAGCTCGATTCAATTGCTAGTATCGTGGCCATAAGCTTGTTCTACCTCCAATGTCATATAGAGAGCATCCTCTCCGTTTGAATAATAATTTTTCTTTAATAACGTTTCTTTAAAACCATGTTTTTTATAAAAATTAATGGCGTTTTGATTAGATAATCGCACTTCTAAAGTCAATGTTCTCACTCTTTTTGCATAGCAGTCATTAATGATTTCATCCATTAGGGCGCTTCCTAATTGATGTCTTTGTAAATATGGATGAATCGCAATTTGAGTAATCGTAGCGCTTTCAAAAGTCTTCCAATAATTGGAAAATCCAACCACACTTTTATTTTTAGAAATTGGATCGGTTATTTCAATCACCCAGAAATTAGAATATGGATTTTCATGCATTTCCCTTAATATATCTTCTTTTTTCCAAGGAGCTTTAAAGCAAAGATTTTCAATTTCAATAACACTAGGAATATCTTTTTCTTCAATAGGACGTATATCTATATCTAAATAAGTCATATTAATCCTTCATATAAATAGGCTTTAAGCCAAGAGTATCTAGCATTGGTTTAGTGGTTTTTTTAAGCGATAGCATTTGTAAAAAGATATTGCTTTCGATTCCATTTAAATTAAGATATTTTATATCTCCGCATATCGAATAACCTTTGTGTTCTTCAATATATTTTAAAACTTCTTCATTCTTATATATAGTATCTTCTACAAGCACTTCCTCATTCTTATAAACTCCAATATAAGAGCGATTGCTACGAGCGTTAATTAAGCATATAGAAGGCCTATCATCGTCTTTTAAAACATGAAGTGAAGATAATGGATAAATAGGAATAGAAAGAGCAAGCGACATCACTTTTGCAATTGTTAACGCAATTCTAACTCCGGTATAAGAGCCAGGGCCTATTGAAACTAAAATATCTTTGATATCAGTGCGAGTATAATTATATTTTTTTAGCAATTTATCTAATTCAAAAACCATGTATTCTGATTGTTGTTGCCAGGCTTCATAGCTAACGCTATCAATGAGTTTGTCATCTTTAGCAATTCCAACATTTAATTTAGTGGAGGAAGAATCTAATAAAACTGAAATCATAAACTGTCCTCCAAAAAAGATATATCATTTCCTTTAAACATTAGTTCTCTTTTACTTTCATCTAAACGAGTAATCGTAAGAGAAATAACACTATTAGGTAATAACTTATCAATATACATTGGCCATTCAATCATAGTTAATCCGTTTTCAATGCCGATAAATTCATCTAAGCCTATATCGGTATTAACATCATCAAGTCGATAAGCATCGATATGAACAAGTGGTCGATCGCCTTTTAGATATAATTTCATAATATTAAAAGTGGGAGAAAGAACATTTTCATTAATGTGTAAGCCTTTCGCCACTCCCTTAACTAAAGCAGTTTTACCAACTCCTAAATCTCCATATAAAGCCACAACACTACCGCTAGGTAAAATAAGAGCAAGACGCTTTCCAATTTCTAACGTATCTTCATAAGAAGATGAAACAATAAACTTTTCCATACATTCCTCTATAAAGATTCAGCATTCTTCTTTTTGTCAGTTTCATTAAGAAATTCGTCATATAAAGCGCGAATTTTCTCATCCACAAAAGGAAAAGTTCTCGCTTTCATCTTTTTAATTACTTCATTCATCTCATAATTTAAAACAATATTTAATTCTTCCGAATAATGATATGTTTCTTTATGACGTGAATATTCCTTTTCATCGAGTATTCTCATATCACCACTAGGAAATAATTTAGTGTCTAAATCATAATCAATGTATTTGACGCATTTACGATCAACAATAGAAGGAGAAGCGATATTGCAGTAATAGCAGATACCATCGTGTTTAAGCATGCAAATAACATTCCACCATTCCTTCTTAGAAAAAATAGTGACCGCTGGTTCTTTTGTAAACCAAGTCCTTCCATTAGTTTCAACAACCTTAGCGCGTTTTGTCGCTAAAATAAGGTAATCTTCATTATCTTCAAGAACATAGCCTCTATCCCAGTAGCGGTGTAAAGTTCCGTCATGTTTATAGCATTGAATAGTAATCCATTTTCCAATCAAAGAATAATTCATATTATTTGTTAATAGTGTTAAATAAAGAAAGCATCGCTTTTAAATCTTGATTATACATAGAATGAGCATCATTTTTATAAACGCTGTCAAAAGGTAAAGACACAACTGGATCATCATAAGATAAATAAATACCGGTATGACCTGCCCATATTACGATATTGATGCCCATTAAGAATTGATTTAATGAATAAGATTTTAAAGTATCGATAACTTTATTAGGAATTCCTGCTTCCTTTAATGAAGAACCTTCTGCTCCATAAATCTTAAATGTATCACTACTTCCTTCAAGCTCCACTAAGTCGCTTATATCATCGCAAGCATCAGTCACTTTTTCTTTTCTTATTGAAATAATAAATCGTCCCTCAAAATGTAATGAATTAGGAATAGAAACGTATTTACCAATAAATGAGACTTCCTTTTTACGCTTTTCCGCAAGATGATACAAAGCCACTTCCGCTACTTTAAAATATAAAGAATTAGAATAAGTTCCAGTAATCACATTACGAGAACCAATATCAGTACAATTAGCAAAAACTCTATCGCTTAATAAAGTAGATAATTCCATCTTTTCTTCAGGATAATATTTAACATTAGAATAGCAATTATCATTAAATGCTTCTCGATCAATTAAGGTAGTTCCTTCTTTAATATAGGCTTTGGTTTTGTTAGGGAATTTATTTTTAAAGATAATGGAATAAACAATCATCGCTACTAAAACAAGACCCGCTAATACGTAACCAATAATTTTACAAACTTGTGGTTTTTGTACAATTAAAGCAAAACATCCGATAATAATAGCAACAGTAACAATCATCACGATATTAGAAATAAGTTTTGTTTTCTTATAATCTTTAAATAATTGTCCTCTTTTTTCTTCTACTAAATCGACAATAGAAGAACCGGCTTCCAATTTCTCTAATTCAACATAAGAACATTCAACTTTTCCAGCACCTACATTCTCATCTAGTTCAACATTTTCATTTTCTGTTTCAGAACTAGTAACTTCATCTACTTTAGTTTCTTCAATTTGATTTTCATTTTCGTTTAATTCAACGTTTGGTTTTTCTTTTTCCATAAATAAGACCTCGCTATTTATTAATATAACATAAAACCTCCCGTAAATAGAGAGGTTATTATAAAAATAATAAGATATATTAAAAATCGAAAATAATTAATTCTCTGTACCTATTCCTTCAGTTTTAACAGGATAACGCTCGTTAATAGTTTTAAGCGGTTTATATAGGAGCATGATAGCGATAACGGCGAATAATCCAGATAAAGGAATATAAACGGCATTATAGGATAACGCTCCAACGAAGCTAAGCCCGTAAATAAGCATAGAACTAACACAAGAACCAATAAATCTAATTAAAGTTGAGATAGTTCCAGCGAGAAGTATGAATAATTCACCTTCAATAAAAGAAGTTTTATCTCCAAAAATGATATTTTTAAATAATCCAAATATAGCAGCGGAACCAAATCCAATAAAATAATCAAAAGGATAAGTGACAAAGCCGTAACCATCAGTGGCACATGTCAATATTCCATAAATCAATCCGCCCGCGATCAATCCGTGAAGCGGTCCTCTTCTTAAGGCAATAATAAAAAGAGGTAACATTTGGAAATTAAATGAACCACCAGTGGGCCCAATTGGAATCTTGAACATATTAAGAACAAAGGCAAAGGCAATTAAAAGCCCATCTTCACAAATTGCTTTGATGTTATCACCATACTTTTTATTAGAGCAAGAAAGCGCAAAAAAGGACGAAACTAAACAAAACAAAATAGCAAGCCCTAATCCATAAGCGAATTCAACTTTTTTAAAATCAGGTATTAAATAGCTGCCAAAATAAGCAAATATATCTTTCTCAGCAAAAAGGAATAATATCGCAATTAAAGAAGCAAAAGCACTTATAACGGCAATATTTTCGTTGTTTTTAAGTTTTGGAAATAAATATAGAAGTGGCAATAACCCTCCAATTGCAATAAAACTTATGATAACAATAATAATCCAAATCTGAGTTATATTAGAATTGAATAAATCCCAGAGATGAACACTAACATTAGTTTTATCTCCATTAACCTCTATTTTATAAATCAAATCTACTCCAAGAAGTGAAACAATGGCTAAAATAGCAAAAAATAAAGGTAAAAAATATCTAATCTTTTTGTAAACATTATATATTTTCTCTTTCATAAAAAATCCTCCATGTCGGAGGCAATAAAAATATCTACCTCCGCTAGCATTACCTAGATCAGGTCCCGTCGAGTTCTAACTAAACTCCTCTCAGCCCCATTCGTGAAGCTCCGGTCAATGATTATTATATGTTTCCTCAATACGACTAGCAATAATTTTAGCGATACCAGGTTATTTTTTTAACGCTATGAGAAGATAAATATTCATTTGCTTGAATAAAAATTCCACTATTAAACCATTTGCCGTGCATCACTGATAAGGGAGACGGATGAATAGATTCAATAATTAGATGATTAGGATTAGTTAAATATCTTTTTAATTTTTTAGCTTCATTGCCCCAAAGCATAAATACGATTGGATGACTAGCTTTATCTAACATTGAAAGTATATCCTTAATTAGTTCCTTATATTCTTTAATATTGTGCGAAAGTGGTTGATGTTCTCTAACTGAAAGAATGGTATTGAGTAAAAGAACGCCTTGCTCAGCTAAATAAGTTAAGTCTCCGTTACTTTTATCAATGCTAACATGATATTCATATTCAATTTCTTTATAAATATTGACTAATGAAGGTGGCACTTTAACCCCTTTCGGTACGGAAAAAGATAATCCCATTGCTTGGTGCTTTTCATGATATGGATCTTGTCCAATTATTACAGCCTTGACATCTTGTAATGGAGTTAAATTAAAAGCATTGAAATATAAATCTCTTGGCGGATAGATGACATGATTTTTATATTCTTCAGATAAAAAATGCATGAGATTGATATAATAGTCCTTTTCACTAAGAGAAGCGAAAAATTCATCCCAAGAAGTTATTTCATTATTCATGAAAATATTTTACTTTTTTCTCATCATTAGATAAAGAAGATAGTTATAATGTCTACATGAAAATTTTAATTGTTTTCAACCATCCCGCTCCATACAAAGTACGCGGATTTAATGAGCTAGCTAAATATGTTGATTTAGACGTCATCTTTGAAAGAAAAAGCGCTAAAGATAGGTCTAAAGATTTTTATAATTATTTAGATTTTAAATTCAATGCCATCTTCTTAAAAAGAGGTGCTTTTGGAAATGAAAACTCAAATACTAATGAGCTCAAAAAATATTTAAAAAAACACCATCAAAAATATGACTTAATTATCATGAATGGTTATTCTCAAATTACAGAGATGAAAGCAATTAAATATCTAAATAAAAATAACATTAAATTCGCCCTTATGATTAACGGTGGCGTCATTAAAAAAGAAAACTTTATTAAACGCAAAATCAAAAAGAAATTTATCTCATCTGCGTATGCTTATTTATCACCATGTTTAGCAGCGGATGAATATCTTTTATATTATGGAGCAAATAAAGATAAAATTTATCATTACCCATATAGCACATTTTATGATGAGGATATTTTAACTAAACCTTTAAGCAAACAAGAAAAAGAATTAATAAGACAAAAGCATCATTTACCAAACGGAAAAATAATTATGACATCCGCTCAATTTATTGAAAGAAAAAATAATCTCTTTTTGATTTCACTATTTAAATATAGAAAAGAGACCCTTTTATTAATAGGTTCTGGCCATGAAAAAGAAAAATATAATGATTATATTAAAAATAATTATATGAAAAATGTAATCGTTATCGATTTTTTAAAACGCGATGAATTATTTGAAATAATGAAATGTGTAGATGGTTTTATCACTCTATCAAAAGAAGATATTTTTGGTCATACCACCTTAGAAGCAATGGCAAATGGCTTACCCGTTATATCTAGTGTTAATGTTATCAGTTCAAAAGAATATATCAACGGAAAAAACGGCTATCTAGTTCATTTAGATGACATCGATGAAATTAATCGTGCTTTAGATAATTTAAAATATGACGTTCAAAGTCTTTTTGCTTTAAAATGTGCAAAAGAAAATACCATTAATAAAACCGGATATAATCTATATTTAGATATTAAGGATATAACAAAATGCGAATAATATATTTCACCACTGCTTTAGATAAAAAAGATTATAAAGAATATGCTAAATATTGGAAAATATCGCCTAATCCATCTAATCAAAATTTTCATAATAAATTGATTCGCTCATTAGCTATTAATAATAAAATAGATGTTATTTCAATACGCCCATTCTCTAAAAAATTAGTATCGCTTAAAAGATTGAAGAAAAAAGTAAACGTAATAGAAAATATTACCTGGCATTATCTCTGGATAAATAAAGGGAAACTAAGTCGCTTTTTTTCAATACAAAATCAAGCTCTACAAATCGTAAAATCAATAAAAGAAGACGCTATTATTTTAACCGACACAATTAATCCGAATGTCTTATATAATGCGACTAGAATTGGTAAAAAAAGACATCTAAAAGTGATTGGAATATGTACAGATTCTCCTTCTAATATCACTAATACATCACGATCATACACCTTATTAATTCTTAAGCTTGCTAAAGATTTATCTGGTTATATATCCTTAACCACTGGATTAAACAATTTATTTAATGAACAAGAAAAGCCTTCATTAATCATCGAAGGTCTCGTTGATAAAGATATAACGTATAATAACAAAAACATATACGGAGATTATCTCTTTTTTGGAGGAGCACTTTTACCTCGATACGGTGTCTATAATTTAATAGAAGCCTTCAAAAAACTATCTAAAACTGACTTAAAACTATTAATTTGTGGTCACCATGGTGATGAAATAAAATTAAAAGAAGCCATCCAAGATAATCCAAATATCATCTATTTAGGAACGCTTGATGTCGATACTGTTTTAGATTTAGAAAGTAAAGCTATCGCTAATATCAATCCTCGTCCATATTCAGAAGATTTAGATCGATATTCTATCCCTTCAAAGACTCTAGAATATTTTGCAAGCGGGAAGCCAACCATCAGTGTTAAAAATACTAAACTAATGAAAAACTTTTCCGATTACGCTATATGGTTAAAGGGAGGAGACATAGATTCATTATATAATGGAATTAACCTTCTTTTAAATTTGACAAAACAAAATCAAAACGAAATTGCCAAAAAGGCAAAAGAACAAGTATATAAATTATATTCATTAGAAGCTGTGAATAAGAAATTAAACGACTTCTTATCGACATTTATTGATTAAATAAGCGTTTAATTCATCAACAATCTTTTCAGTTGAAAAATGTTTTCGATAATAAATAGCGTTATTTAATCCTAAAGTTTCTTTTTCTTGTTTAGTTAACGAAGCTAAATATAATATGGCGTCTTTGATACTCTCGGGATTAGCTTCAGCAATAATGCCGCCCTTCGATGCTTCAAGTACTTCTTTTCCATCGCCTTGTAAAACCCCTAATATTGGTTTTTGAAAAGCCATCGACATCATCAATTTATTTGGAATGGTCTTACCAACTGTACCACTACCTTCTAAAGAAACATATAAAGCATCAGCGCTTTTAAAATAAGAAGCAGCATATTTAGCGGGAATTGGTCCATGATATATAACATTATCTTCAAGATGATATTCTTTAATTAATTTTATTAGTTTTTCACTCATCGGACCCATTCCTATAATATGAAAATAAATGGATTTATCATTAATTAGTTTCATGCTTTGAGGAATAAGGGGAATGAGTTGAATAATTCCTAAATTACCGCAGTAAAGAATATGGAATCCTTCTTTAAATAAGATAGGTTTGGCATCGCTAGATTCTATTAAAGAAGGTTGTGGTAAAAATGATAAATTATCAGTTGGCAATTTTAAGACCTTATCGAAATAATCTTTATAAGAAGGCGATCCAATAAAGATATGATCAGCGTGAGAATATAAAGCTCTGCTCCATTTATATAAAATCATATATGCTAAGGAATTCTTTCTAATAGCGTGGGTAACAAGTGTTGATTCAGGCCATAAATCTACACAGTGAACTATATGAGGGACATGGTGTTTCTTTTTATATAAATTCCCAGCCGCTAATATGGTAACCGGTGAAAGAGAAAGCGAATAAACAGCATCATATTTTGTATGGCAATGTCTTATCCACATCTTTGAATTAAACCAAAAAGATAAATAATTAAAAACAATCGATAGTCGATTTTTCTTGCGCGGAAAAAGATTGACTCGATGAACAACCACACCGTTAATTATTTCTTTTTTAATATGTTTATATTCAGGAAGAAGATGATCGAATCCATAATTTGGTTTACCTGTTAAAACCTCAACATCATGACCAAGAGTCACTAAACGTTCGGCGAATTTATAAATAACGCAATTCTCTGGATAATATAATTGGCAAACCATCAAAAGCTTCATAGACTGATTATAGAAAATAAATATGATATTTTCATTATAAATAATGATAAAGTATTATTGTTATGGCTAATAACGTTAGAATTAATGTCATTGTTAATATCATCAGAACTTTAGTCCTCACTCTTTTAAGTTTTATTACATTCCCTTGGGTGTGCCGTTATTTAGGGGATAGTGCTTTGGGCACCTATACTTGGGCCAATACTTTTGTGGGATATTTTTTGATTTTAGCTAAAATTGGTATTCCTAATTTAGCCATAAGAGAATGCGTAAAAGTAAGAGACAATAAAGAATTGTTGTCCAATAAAGTTCAAATGTTTTTCTTATTGCAACTAATTACTACTCTACTTTCTTTTACATTATTGACCATAACCGTATTTTCAATTCCAGCGTTAAGAAACATCTCTTCATTAATCTTTATTTTAACTATTAATTTCTTATCAGGAGCTTTCTCTTTTGAATGGCTATTTATCGCCTTAGAAAAGCAATTTTATATGTCGGTTAGAAGTATTATCACTCTCGCGTTAGCGTCAATGATGACCATCATATTTGTCACTAATCCCGATGATATTTATATCTATGCTTTAATTACAACTTCTTATACATTTTTTACGAGTATCGCTAATGTAATTATGGTTAAAAAATACATAAGTCTTAAAAAAACATTACCATATAATTATAAAGAATACGTAAAACCTCTCATCGTATTAGGAACATTATCCTTTGTCATCTCTTTATATAATCAAACCGACACCTTCATCTTAGGCATAATCGATGAAAGTAAAAAAGAAGTCGGTTCTTATTCAGTGGGCATAAAAGGAATTGATATCATCATTGGAGTCATAACTGCTTTATCGACAGTGTTTATCCCTCGAGCAGCCTATTATTATGGAAAAGAGGATAAACGGTTCTTCAATAATCTCAATAAATATTCTGTTAATATCTGCTTATTTATTGTTTTACCCGCAATTGCGACGATGACAATTTTAGCTAAGCCAATATGTGGATTAATTTCTGGTAATTATACATTTGATAGCGCTACAGAAGGATTTGAATCTTCATATTACGTCTTAATGACATTGACAAGTATGATGCTCACATATTCTCTTAGCGATATCATTTACGGGCAAATTCTTCTCCCCATGAAAAAAGAAAAATATTATCTATTTGCGATCCTTAGTGGATCGATATTGAATATTGGTTTATCACTTTTACTAGGTTTAGTCATATTTAAAAATAATCCCGCTTGTGGAGTGGCAATTGGGACTGCTTGTACCGATTTATTAATTGTCATCTATCTATTCGCTATCACTTGGAAATATTCGAAAGTAGCTCTATTTAATAAAAATAGTTTAAAAATCCTTTTTGCCACGATTCTAATAACTATATTAACTTTATTTATTAATAAACCGATTTATAACTTAACGGCTTATCTTACGAGTTCTATACCTTATCGCTTGATTCTAGAGCTGGTGCTCGTAGTTTTCATAGACGCTATTATTTATATTTTAGTTTTAGTTTTATTAAAGGAAAATCTCGTCTATTCATTCGTCAATAAAAAGAAGAAAGAAAATTATGAATCCTAATTTAAAAGAAAGAAAATTTAAACGTGCTTTAGTCATTCCTTTTAGAGGCATTGTGAAAGCTATTTCTAAAGTAGATTACGTTAAACTACAATATCGATATATCACCCATCATAAATGTAATTTAAAAAATCCAACACGTTATACCGAAAAGTTACAATATCTAAGGTTATTTGTTTATCCAAAAGATAATTTAGTAAGTCAATGTGCCTCAAGAGTGGGAGTAAGAAAATATCTTACTGATTTAGGTTTATCGAATTATTTAATCAACATTTACGGCGTTTTTGATAAATTTGATGATATTGATTTTAATAAACTACCCAATCAATTTGTCATGAAATGCACTCACGCCTCAGGCTTTAATTATCTTTGTTACGATAAAAACAAGATTGATTATGTAGCCTTAAAAAAGAAATTCGATAAATGGCTGAAGACAAATTACGGAAAGAAAACAGTTGAACTACATTACTCTAAAATTAAACCTCAAATCATCATTGAAGAAATGATGCTTGAAAATAACGCATTGCCTATCGAATATAAGATTCACGTCTTTAACGGTAAAACAAAATCTTTATACGTAGTCACCGCTCGAAATAAAGATATCAGATACACTAATTTTTATATCGATTGGACTCCATTTGATGGATCCCAGTTTAATGGTTGGAAAAAAGCAGATGAAGATATTAAAAAGCCAATACATTTCGATGAGATGATTACCCTTGCTGAAAAATTATGTACGCCTTTCCCCTTTGTAAGATGTGACCTATATAATATTAACGGTAAAATTTATTTTTCCGAGATGACTTTTACTCCCGCAAAAGGAACGCTTATTTTAGATGACGATAAGTGTGACTTCGAAATGGGTGAATGGCTCGATATATCAAAATTTATTAGTGCCAAACGCTAAATGGCAAAAACATTTCATATAAGAATAAATAAGCATCATAATCGCTATGCTCACTTAAATATTCGTTTTCAGTATTTTCATATTCGATACTGATACCGTTTAATCTAGTTAAATCATAGTCCTTTAAAGAAAAGCCTATGAATTGAATAGAATTAACACGATATTCCAATGGGAAAATGAATTGCTGACGAGTGAACTGACCTTTATTTTTATAAATAAGACCAATCTTTAAATTCATCTTTCCCGTTGAATAAGAACTATAATATTCTTTTCCTTCTTTTGAATGAACAACTGGCTTAATAGAAAAAGCGATGTATTTATTATCTTCATTGCAGGTAAAAGATGATAATTCTTTTTTAAATAAATAGCCGAATCCTTCTTCATCTATTTGAATACGGGCTTGTTGATAATAACCATAACAATCGACTTGACCATCAAATAATTTAGAAATAAAGCCGTTTTTAAAAGTAGAATCATATAAAGATAACTTGCGATGATTTTCATAATATCTTATTCCATCAGTGTCGCTTACATTACGACCACCGGAATGAAAAGACATAGACGCCGCATCGACATCGATTAATTTAAATTTATCATCATCATATTTTTCCCAGTATGTAATATTAGATGAGACAATATCAATGATTTCAGTTTTACTTGTTAAATGATCATTACCTAATCTTTTATCCCAAACTCGATAAAAATTATCTTGAAAGACGCTGGAGTGATCAATTTTAAAATCAATAGCGTTATTAAAAGCATAGCCGCAGCTACTCATCATCATTAAGGAGGTAAGAAGGATAATTTTATTTTTAATTTTCATCTTTATAACTCCATTGGCATTTCTTCATGAGGCTCTACCTTTTCTTTTTTGTCTTTAAGATAAATGCCTTTATTATAGGTATAAGAAAGTAAAACAATAATAATTAATAGCATTGAATTAGTGAAAAATGGGAAGACATTATTTTGATAAAATTCTAATGGTGAACAAGATAAATTAATAAATGAATATCCAAAGAATGTAAGAATAAAAGTTACTAACATCGCCTTATTTAATGGTGTTTCTTTCCCTTTCCTAACAAAACGAACTAAGCCCACTAAGCCAAGAATCAAACTAACGAGAAAGAATAAAGCACCCGCTACTCCAGAAGTCATGAAATTATCAAAGAAAAAAGAGCCGGTAAACGTAGCGGCATAACGCGAAGACGTGGTATAAGAATATAAAGGAAAACCTAATATCTTACTCGATGAAAATAAATCATTTAAGATTTTTAAATAAGCATTTGAATAACGATTTGTGATAAAGACCCGATTAAAAAATTTAATTCCAGAAAGGAAATTATATAACCCGCTCCCCCAACTTTGAGCGATCACTAATTCAACAATGAAAAATAAGATAAATGCCACGGCAAGGATAATAACAGGTATCTTGATATATTTCCATTTAATAGAACATCTATTAATAATAACCACAAGAGCAATTAATACAATAATCGCAATATCAGTTAAAAGAGTCTCTTTAGTGGGAACAAATAATAAAGTGATGAACGCTAAGAAGGTAAATAAAGAATAAATGATAAATAATTTCTTATCTTTTTTAGGAGAAAGAAAGAATAAAGCAATAGAAGAAGTTAATAATAAAGAAGGAGCAAACGAGAAATAAGTAATTGAAGTTTCTAAAAAAGAGAATCCTACTAAAGAATAGGCTAACTTACCTATCTGGTGAGTAGATTCTTCCCCGTTAAAATATAAATAACCTGTTTTATGAGTTAAAGTATAAAAAGGCTCAAATTGAATAAGCATCGCAAATAAATTAATAAGCGTTAATAAAGCTAAAGAAGAATAGATTACTAAAAAGAAGGTTGATAATTTAAAAGTTTTCATCGTCGATAGTAAATATCCAATTATAGCAAACGACAAAAAGGCGATTGGAACAAAGATTCTTGTTCCTAAATCAATCGAATAAATCATCGTTTTAGTATATGTATCTTCAATAC
>CAVDWX010000039.1:0-3068 GCA_963612735.1 Gemmiger formicilis
AACATTGTAAGACTTTCCTTTTTATAACGTTACCTACAAATTGCAAACGGTATCTTTGTCAAAGCAAATAATAGATTTATTTTTAATAAAATAATAAAATATGACATGCTGGAGGAAAAAGTATGAAAATCAATTTTAAATTCACGGCTCTATTTGCCCTTGTTGTCTTAATTGGATGTAACAATAAAAGTGCATCAAAAGACATATCGAGTAATTCTAAGGAGGAGAGAAGCGACAATTCATCTTCTGAGTTAGACATCTTTTCATCTAAGACTATCACGTACGGCGAACAAACATTTGATTTTAGCAATGAATATTCATCAATCAAAATTAATGAAAATCATGAAGAAGATTTTAAAAAGATGTTTGCTGATTCTTCTTATTTAAAACTAGAATCCTACAATTTAGAAGGATATGTTGGATTTGATATTGGAGGAATTAAACTTGGTTCCGCTAAAGAGACGGGCAAATTAAGTTTTAATTTCAATTATGAAATAAGTAAGATAACATTCTCTGTTTCGCCATATTTTAAATATGACGATTATAACCAAATCATGCGTATTGATGACACTAATATTGTTATTAATGGTGCTTCTAATGCTGTTGAAAGTGTCGATTATAAAACAACTATTTTTTATGATAATACTAGCGAGAAAGATTTGAGCAAAAGTATAGTCATTGAAAATGAACCGCGCGAAAATACCTCAGGTCGCCTTATTATTTATTCGATGATTGTGACCTATATTATTGCTTGACAATAAACTAACATTTAACAACAATATTACACATTGAAAGAATTTATTCTTTAGGAGGAAACGTTATGCTTGAATTGAAAAACATTGTCAAAGATTATACGAGCAAGAACCAACCTGTGGTTCACGCTCTTAAAGGGATTAATGTTTCCTTTCGTAAAAATGAATTTGTGGCGATATTAGGACATTCTGGATGTGGTAAGACTACATTATTAAATATCATTGGTGGTCTTGATCGATACACTAGTGGAGACCTCATCATCGAAGGAAGGTCGACCAAAGAATATAAAGATCGAGACTGGGATACATATCGAAATCATTCAATTGGTTTTGTTTTTCAATCCTATAATTTAATTGAACACATCTCGATTTTAGCCAATGTCGAATTAGCCTTATCAATCTCAGGACATAGTAAAAAAGAAAGGACTAAAAAAGCTTTAAATGCCTTAAAAAAAGTTGGCTTAGAAGGTTTAGAAAGAAAAAAACCAAATCAACTTTCGGGTGGACAAATGCAGCGCGTTGCAATTGCTAGAGCCCTAGTCAATGATCCTGAAATCCTTTTAGCGGACGAACCGACTGGAGCGTTAGATAGTGAAACTAGTATCCAAGTCATGGATTTACTTTCAGAAGTAGCTAAAGATAGACTGGTCATCATGGTCACTCATAACCCAGATTTAGCTAATCAATATGCGAATAGGATTATTAAGATTAAGGACGGACAATTAGTTTCTGATTCTAATCCTTATTTTGATAATGAAATATATGATAAAAAAGTAAAAAATAAAGGTAAAAAGAAAAAGACGAGCATGTCATTTTTTACTGCTTTAGGCTTATCTTTTACCAATATGATGACTAAAAAAGGAAGAACATTTCTCACCGCCTTTGCGGGTTCTATTGGTATTATTGGGATTGCTTTAATTCTTTCTGTTAGTTACGGATTTAATAACTATATTAAAAAAGTTCAAACCGATGCTTTGACGTCTTATCCAATGTCGGTTTCGAAAACTAGTGTTGATTTATTAAATGTGGTAACTAATTATATTAATTCCCAAAAAAGAGAAGGAGAAAAATATCCTTCTAAAGATGAAGTTACCTCTAATGATATGATTTCTTCTTTACTTTCTACTTTTACTGACGCCAGCAGTAAAAATGACACTAAAGCATTCAAAAATTATTTATCAAAAGAAGAAGTTATTTCTAAATATGAACCTTATTTGACGAGCATTCAATATTCATATAATGTTTCGATTAATACTTATTTAGAAAATGAAGATGGTTCAATTAAAAAAGCCTATCCTTATTCTTTATATCATGAACCATCCTCTTCTTTATCAATAGAAGATCAAACTGCTTATACCTTTGTTGAGAATTCAGTTATTTCTTATTTGTCAACTTTAATTTCTCCAACTATGCTTCCAACTTTTAGCGAATTAATTCCTAGTTTAGATAAAAATGTTCCTTATGCTTCTGTTTTAAATGAACAATATGATATTGTTTATGGTTCTTGGCCACAAGATAAATTTGATGTGGTCTTAATTGTTGATGAATACAATCAAATTGATGACTATTTATTATTTGGTTTAGGTTTGAAATCACCTAAATTAATGGTTCAACAAATGATGAAAGCGATGATCAAAAATTATGGATTGAATTATCCTAATATCTTTAATTATTTAAATGAATCGATAGAAGATTTACAAAACGAAGAGAAGGTTCATCCTTTTAATAAATCTTTTGAAGAATTGACTAATTTAAAATATTATCTCCCTCTTTCTTATGAAATTTATGAGAATAAAGGAACTAACGATAAACCTTTATTTAAAGAAAAAGAAATTAGTAATAAAGCTGATTTCCTAACTGATGTTAAAGCGCTTAATATTGTTGGAGTAGTTCGTCCTAAAAAGAATGTAACTTCCTATTCTTTAAATGGAGTTATTGGCTATCTTCCAGAATTAGGAGAATATTTAGTTAACGAAACGAATGCTTATGTTTTAGATGATAATAACAAAGTAATCTCATCTTCTTATCCTAATGCATATAACACTACGAGCACTAATGCGATATTAGCTGAACTAGATTCATACACTAAACCGAATGAAGAAAATAAATATTATGATGTTTTAAATGGTGGTACAGTGAATAAATCTAGCTTAGAATCGAGTTTAAAAAATCTTGGTTATGCTTCTATTGATGATCCTAATACCATTTATTTATATCCTAAAGATTTTAAATCCAAAGCTAAGATTCAAGAGATGGTAGATGAATATAATTTAGAAATAAAAAATAAGATATTAAAAGAAGAATATGATTCTTATG
>CAVDWX010000040.1:0-4113 GCA_963612735.1 Gemmiger formicilis
CCTAACTTATTTACTAGTTATGATATATACAAAATTATATATTTATTTTATTGGAGAATAAATAAAAAGGAGATTGTTACATCTCCTTTTTAATTGTTATTTTCGAAATTTTCTCGGTCCTTTAATGCTTCGATCAGGACGACGATTGGATTGAATTGAAGAAGTGCTTCTTTCATTAAATCCTTCAGGTTTATCGAGGAATTCTTTATGTGAAACCTTGATTTTTCCGTGATCATCAATTTCCACAACTCGAACGCGAATGACATCGCCAACTTTTACAGCGTCAGAGGCTTTTTCGATATAACCCCATCCAAGTCGAGAAACATGACATAAGCCTTCGACATTGCCAAAGAGATGGACAAAAGCTCCATAATCTTCAACACGCGTGACTTCTCCGTTAAATTCTTCGCCAACTTGAGCTTCGCGAACGATATCAAGAATCATTTGTTTTGCTTTATTGATGGTATCTCTATTCATATGATAAATAGTGACTTGTCCACTATCTTCGATATCAATCTTGACGCCATCGCACTTTTCGATGATGTCATTGATCACTTTTCCACCAGTACCAATGACTTCTCTAATCTTCTCTTCATCGATCATGAAGGTATCCATCTTTGGAGCGTATTTACCAACATCTTCACGTGGTTCACTAATCGCTTCTTTCATCACTTCTCGAATCGTGGCTCTGGCTTTATTAGCTTGCGCGAGAGCTTCTTTTAAAACATCTCTAGTGACGCCTTTGATTTTGATATCCATTTGTAAGGCAGTGATACCTTTTTCAGTTCCTGCTACTTTGAAGTCCATATCGCCGAAATGGTCTTCTAAGCCTTGAATATCGGTAAGAATGGTATAAGGATGATGGCCGTCTAATGGTCCAGAAGTAATTAATCCCATAGCTATGCCAGAGACTATTCCTTTAATTGGAACACCCGCTGCCATTAAAGACATACAAGATGCACAAATAGAAGCTTGAGATGATGAACCATTTGATTCGACAACTTCAGCAACTGTTCTGATGGTATAGGGGAATTCTTCCACTGAAGGAATAACGTAAGATAAAGCTCTTTCGCCTAAAGCGCCGTGACCGATTTCTCTTCTACCAGGAGAGCCCATTCTTCCAACTTCACCAACTGAGAAAGGTGGGAAATTATAATGATGCATCCAGTGTCTAGTTTCTTCATCAGTTAAATTATCAATGATTTGTTCATCGCTTTTTGCCCCTAATGTGGTAACTGATATGACTTGAGTTTGTCCTCTTGTGAACATAGCGCTACCATGAGTGCGTGGAAGTAAATCAACTTGAGCATTGAGTGGTCTAATTTCATCCACTTTTCTTCCATCAGGTCTAATTTTTTCTTCAGTGATTAATCTTCTGACTTCTTGAGCAACGAGATTTTCTAAAGTTTCTTTGACCATATGAACTGCTTTTTGATGTGATTTTTCGTCTTCATATTTACGAGTGTCGTAATCGTCAATGATTTCATTTTCAATCGCGTCAATTGCGTTTTGTCTTTCTAATTTATCAAAGATAGAAATAGCTTTAACTAATCTATCTTTGGCTCTTTCGGTGACATCTTTTTCAATGACTGGATCGCATTTATAGAGTTCGATATGACGTTTTGGTTTACCGATTTCTTTAATAATTTCTTCTTGCCATAAACATAATTTTTTAATGGCTTCATGGCCAAACATCAAAGCATCGAGCATATCTTCTTCACTTGCTTCTTGTGCTCCAGCTTCGACCATATTGATAGCATCTTTAGTGCCGGCAACCGCAACATTCATGTCGCTTCGTTCTTTTTCTTCTAAAGTTGGATTGATAATAAATTTACCATTAATTCTTCCAACATATACTCCAGCGATAGGTCCATCAAAAGGAATATCCGAAATTCCTAACGCTAAAGAAGATCCAAGCATCGCGCTCATCTCAGGAGTGCAGTCTTGATCCACTGACATCACAGTATTCACAATTTGGACTTCATTTCTAAAGCCCTCGGAGAACATTGGTCTAATCGGACGATCAATTAATCTTGCGGTTAAGGTAGCGTGTTCTCCCGCTCTACCTTCTCTTCTTAAAAATGAGCCAGGAATTTTGCCAACAGCGTATTGTTTTTCTTCATAACCAACGGTTAATGGGAAGAAATCACCTTCTTTTGGTTCATCGCTAGCGCATACTGTGGAAAGAACAACAGTTTCATTGAGTCGAACTAATACCGCACCATCGGCTTGTTTTGCTATTTCGCCGGTTTCGACTACAAATTTCTTTCCTTCGAATTCTAATTCGAACACTTTTTTCATTTTTTCTTTTACCTCTTAAAATTACAACGTCAAGATTATAACACAATAAACAAGAGATAAAATATATAATTTATAAACTAAATTAAGCTCTTCTAAAACGGTATAAAAAGGAAATAAAACTGAGTATAAATGATAAAAATGGAGATATTGCAACGGTTATAATTAAATACATCGAACTCATTAAAGTCACATTCGCACTCCCGAGTATTCCTAATAAGATTAAATAGATGATTCCGATAAGAGATAGCGAAATAATATTAAGTACTAATACATAGGCACTATAAGTAAATAGACATTTTTTCTTATCTTTGTAAAAATAATATTTAACCAACTCGTTACTTAAAATTGGCTTAGTCAATGAAAACTGGGCAAAGATAAGAATTATCGAAGTTAAAATATAAACAAACAAACAAACTAGTTCGCCTTTTTTAAGAAGATTATCGCTAACAACGTTCCATGTATAGGCATTGCTGATCTTAGTTTGTATATCTTTAGTGGACCGCGACTTTAAAATATTACTTATATCGATGTCGATATCTTTTTCATATCTGAATACCATATTAAGATCAACTTTATCCGCGAATGAATTATCAATCTTTCTGTTATCCACTAGAAGGAACATCCTCTCAGAAACAGTCTCATTCGTGGTTTTAAAATATCCTAAAACTGGTATATTAATATCGAATTCATTGGTATTTTTATTTTTTAATAATAAATCTACTTTTCGACTATCATAATATTGGCTTGATAAAAAGAAGCCATAGTCTCCCTCACTAGTTCTAACAAAATTTGGTTTTTCAAGATTAATAAATGACGATATATCATTTCCAGTCTTTTCATCTTCAAAAGTATAAATGTTTCGATTGATACTGCTTTCTCCTTCTTTGATATTAGCAGTAAAAACCAAGCTTGCTCCATATGATGTAACACTTATTGGCGAGATATTATTCATCTCGTCTAATTCTTCTTCAATGGCTTTTTTTACATTATCTCCATCATTATTAATAGCATCAGAAAAAGAAACAAATGCAACATTATCTTTAATGTAATCAACTTGATCAGCATTTACTTTTTTAATTGATGAATTAGTAATTAAAAGTAATAAAAAAGGCATAATTAGAAGGACATAAAACAAGATGAGAATAAATGATTCTTTTTTGTATGTTTTAAATATTTTAAATATCATTTTATTTTTTTGTCCCTAATTTTAACAATACGAGAAAAGAAAGACGAAAATTGCAAGGAGTGAGTAACCATAATAATCGTCTTCCCTTTTTTATTTTCTTCTTTAAGGATGTTTAAAACTACGAGTGCATTATCGTTATCTAAATTCCCAGTTGGTTCATCAGCGATGATGATATCTCTATCCGTGATAATTGATCTAGCGATAGCCACTCGTGTGGACTCTCCTCCTGAAAGATTAATTACTGAAGAATATTTTAAATCGTATATGTTAAGTCTTTTTAATATTTCATTTAATTTATTTTCGTCGATTGGCTGCTTTAAATTCTTAAGTGGCAATATGACATTATCTCTCACGTTTAAATAAGGTATTAATAAAGCGTCTTGAAATAGATATGAGAAATGGGACACCCTAGTATTATTTCTTTTCTTTTTAGTAATCAATTGATTGTTTAGATAATATTCTCCAACATATGGTTCTAATAAGCCAATCATCTTTAATAATGTTGATTTACCAATTCCAGATTCACCAACAATCCCGATGAACTCACCGTCTTTAATATCGATTTCAGCATCCTTAAAAATAACCTTTTGAGTGAATGATTTATCTTTGATGATTAATCTAATAGA
>CAVDWX010000041.1:0-3478 GCA_963612735.1 Gemmiger formicilis
TGGAAGTTCTAGCATTTGGCACCAAAGCGGTAACTAAACCATACAAAGAACGCTTTGATGTAGCCTACCAATACGCGAAGGAGAACAATTTATTTTAACCTTTATGATTAGAACAAGCGAAAGATTAAAGGAAGGTGCAAGCCTTTATTATCAGCAATTCATTACTAAAGTGGAAGAGTCGAAACGCACTTGCCCATATGTTAACTATCCGAATAAAGTTGAGAGGCTTTATTTTCAACGTGTAAGTGAAATTTCTAGCTCAAAAGTAGAGGTAGTTTTCTTGCAAAGAACCTATTACAAAAAAGTTGAGGGATATCGTCAAGTTAATTATTATAAGTATAAAATTCTTTCTAAAACTCTCTATAAAGAAAAATATGTTTCTAAAAAGTTAGATTTAACGCCTGCATCCTTAAATAATCTTAAAAACCATTCAGATAGTGATATTGCAAGAAATGCTCTAGGAATTATTTCTGGCATTCAACAAGTAGATTGTTACCCCTCTTGGGCTCAATCCGAATTCTTAGATTTAATTCACAAAATAACTATCGCACGTATCGATGACGAAGCAACATCCAAAAGAAATATTAGTGACACAAATATTAAAAATGAAGAAATTCGTAAAAAAGCAAACAAGAAATTAATTGAAGCAGTATTAAAATCTGAAAAAACAATCAAAGAAGACATTATTAAGACGATTAGAAAAGCATTGCGGGCTGGATTTGCTGAGCACAAAGTTCTAAAAGCTATTTTAACGTTAGGCATTTGTAATCTTTATAGAAAACACAAACGTTTAAAAATAAAAGCGGAAAAACTGCAAAGAAAACTGGACAATACGATTTCTAGAAAACACTCATTAATTACCACAAGTCATGAAATTGAAGATCAACTAGTAAGTTTAAAAAATAGTAGAGCTGAATTAGAAGCTGATATCGCATATCAAATTAAGGTAGAAGAGCATCAATATGCTTTAGATAATTCCAATATATCTCAACCTTTTTTTGAATCTTTTATTGATACAAAAGTTAAAAAAGATTCTCCACAAAAGATTGAACCAACTTATGAATATAATATTGAAGAGTTCCATATTAACCAAGAAGATTTAATGGGCTTTGTTAGCTTAGCAAATGAGAATATAGTTAAATTAAAAGGATTAGATATCATTGGCGTTTATGCGGTTAGAAACAACGAAATAGGGTCTACTTATATCGGCTTATCATTAGATGTTGAAAAAAGCGTTTCTGAAATGTTCGTTAATTTTGTTCCTAGTCACCCTTTAATGCTTAAAGAATACAAAGAATCAAAATTAGAAGATAAAACCAATCTCTTTGTAATAAAAATAAAAATGGTGAATACAAAAGATCAATTAATCAATGAATATATTGAATTCGATAAAGCGTTCAATGGTAAATATGTTCATTATTAGCGAAATGATGGATCATTTACATTAAAAGTAAGATAGTTGTTTTTGAAAAGCTAAAAGAGCAATAAATATTTATAGAAAAATAAAATATGATTTTAATAGAGTCGTAGTTATCGAACAAGAACATTAAATATAACTTGAATTTCCTATAGAGTTCAGGTGCTAACGATAATCTATTATGGCGCTCTAACGCCATCAAACAATATGATAAAAAACTTGAATATATCGTCTATATTAAAAACCAATCAGAGTGGGCTATACGCTAAAAGTGCTTTTTAATATTTCATTGAGAACTAGATTGATGTTAATGAATTAAATGAAATTTTAAAAGTTGAAGGGATTAAAGAATTCCTATTTTTTACCCCTATAGGTTTTTTAAGTGTTATAGGAATTCTTGAAAATACCCATAGTTATCGGCTTTTTACGTATGTTTTCTTAGTCGAGTTGGGCTTTTGAAAATTTTCGAAAGCCATAAAAAAAGGCTTTTACCAATTAATGTTGACATATAAAATTGGTAAAAATCTCGTATTTATCGCATTATTTCAGATTTAATAGAACTATTGTCTCGACATGGAAACTTCTTGGAAACATATCAACAGGTTGAATTAAATTAATATCATAATCATTCACTAAATAAGTAATGTCTCTAGCTAAAGTAGATGGCTCACAAGATATATATACAATTCTTGATGGTTTAATTTTTATTATTGCATTTAAAAATTCACTAGTGGATCCTTTACGAGGTGGGTCCATAATAACAACATCTACCTTAGGAAGATTATTAAGTATATATTCAGTGCAATCAGCATTAATAAATTCAATGTTATCAATATGATTGTTTCTAGCATTACTAATAGCGTTAAGAGTAGCTTCTTTAACAACTTCGATAGATAAGACTTTTTTCACTTTTGAAGCGCATATTAATCCAATAGTACCAACACCAGAATAAGCATCTAATAACACATCATTTTTATTTAAATTCGCTGCATTTATGGCATAACTATATAGTTTTTCAGTTTGAATAGGGTTGACTTGAAAAAAAGATTTAGAAGAAATATTAAACCTTAAACCTAAGATATCATCCTTAATAAATCCAGGCCCGTATAATATTCTTTCTTTCTCTCCGAGGATTACATTTGTATCTCGATTATTAATGTTTTGAACAACGGTTTTAATATCTGGATGTTTTTTAATCAATTCTTTAACAAAATTATTTCTCGATGGGAAGGAATCGATATTAGAAACGATAACCACCATTACTTCATCATAGTGATAACTAGTTCTAATGAGAACATGTCTAATAATTCCACTTCGATTATCTTCGTTATAAGGTTCTATTTTCATAGAAGACATTAAATAAGCAATAGTCGTTAATATTGCTTCAGCGCGAGAGTCCTCGATATTGCATCCCTTTACTGGGATAATTTTATGGGTATTAGCTTTATAAAAACCATAAACAATATTTTTACCATTTCTAGCAAAAGGAACTTGAATCTTATTTCGATAATGAGATGGCTCATCCATTCCCACGACATCATTAACAGGATAATCAATGTGAGCAATCTTCCTAAATGCTTCACTAACTTTTCTTTTTTTATACATTAATTCGTATTCATAACTAGCATTTTGAAAAGTACATCCACCACAAGCAGTAGAAATAGGACAAGGAGGAGATATTCTATCGTTAGATTTAGTGATGAGACGTCTTATTTTTCCATAAGACACTCCCGCTCGAGAGTAGGTAATTTCGATTTCAGCCTCTTCATTTAAAAGTAAAGAATCGACAAATATAACTCCGTAGACAGTTTTAATAATTCCTTTTCCTTCACTAGATATGTCAACGCATTTCCCTTTAATAATTTGCATATGATTATTGTATCAAATAAATAAAAACTTAATAGATGAATGTTTTTACACTTTGCAAAGAACAAAATGTTAAAAAAATACGATAACATCATAAATAATTAAAAAATAAAGATATATTAAAAATGTAGCCAATTATTTGGTAGCGTTTTTATTTTGTAGGGAAAGCCTACTTGTTAGTGGTCTCATTTTATA
>CAVDWX010000042.1:0-2684 GCA_963612735.1 Gemmiger formicilis
GCA
This sequence comes from Gemmiger formicilis, assembly GCA_963612735.1. Taxonomy (GTDB): domain Bacteria; phylum Bacillota_I; class Bacilli_A; order RFN20; family CAG-826; genus CAVDWX01. Next base: position 4 of record CAVDWX010000042.1, read on the forward strand.
TGCATCTCATAAATGGCCGAGTTTTTTTAAAAAATAAATGTATAAAAGCGATGCACCAAGAAAAGGAAACCCCTTGAAATTTGGGAGAACATAAAAATGAAATAAAAAGATAGATATCGTTCGCTTAGACAATGTCTAATTAATCTATATTTTTCTTTTAACAAGAAACAAGTTATTAGATACAATATTGACTAAAGTGAGGGAAGTAATTATGTATAAATCAAATATCAGCTGGGATGAATACTTCATGGGAATAGCTTGTTTATCTTCTCTAAGAAGCAAAGACCCCAATACCAAAGTCGGAGCGTGCATTGTCGATAAGGACCATAAAGTAGTCACTATTGGCTATAACGGTATGCCTCGAGGAATTGATGAAGAACAATTATCATGGAATAAAGGAGAAGGATTAGATAACAAATATCTATATGTTTGTCACGCTGAGATGAACGCTATTTTGAATACGCGTAATGGTGCCGCGCTTAAAGATTGCATTCTTTATGTCACCTTATTCCCCTGCAATGAATGTGCGAAAGCGTTGATTCAAGTTGGTATAAAAGAGCTAGTGTACGCTGATAACAAATATAAAGACACCACTGGTATTCAAGCTTCATTAAAAATGCTAACGCTTGCTGGAGTCAAGGTTAGAAAATATGAAGGTCGTCTTCCTCACATCGAATATTAATCATTATGTTAGACATTAAAGAATACGTTAAAAATAAAAAAGAATACCTAAAAGAACAATTAAAGGAATTAGATGTTATTCCCACTCTTTTAATTATACAAGTCAATCACGATGAAGCTAGTAACGCCTATATCAAAGGCAAAATTAAAGATGCGTCTGAAGTTGGATTTAATGCTAGATTATTAAAATTAGATGAAAATATCAGTGAATTAGAATTATTAAAAGAAATCAATAAAGCTAATGATGATAGATCAATCCACGGTATCATCGTTCAAATGCCTCTTCCAAAACACATTAATCCGCTTCATGTCAAAATGATGATATCGGTTGCTAAAGATGTCGATGGATTTCACCCCTTATCTAATTTTGAACCGTGTACACCTTTAGGGATCATCAATTATTTAAAAGCTAACGAAGTTGACTTCACCGGGAAAAATGCTGTTGTCATCGGAAGAAGCGATATCGTAGGTAAGCCAATGGCAAAATTATTATTGAAAGAAAATTCAAACGTCACCGTCTTACATAGTAAAACAAGTAAAGAAGATATGAAATTTTATGTTAGTCACGCTGATATCATCGTTATCGCAATTGGAAAAGCCGGTTTTTTAGATAATAGTTTTATCTATAAAAAGAGCGCTATCATCGTCGATGTTGGAATTAATAGAATTGAAGGAAAGCTTTACGGCGATGCTTTAAAAGATTTACCCGTTTATTATCAAACTCCTGTCCCAGGAGGTGTCGGTTTATTAACTAGACTAACGTTATTAGAAAACCTATTGGAGGCCACAAAACATGGATTTTAAAATTATTAATACCGAAATATTTGGACTTGATAAAGCCATTAAAGCATCCGGCAATCCGATGCGAACCGTTTTAGATCGAAGTGAAGTGAATGAAAAAGATTATCTAAGAGCCAATAAATTAGGAAGCGCTCGTAACGGCTTAGGTCATGATAATTTCTTAAAAGGAATCATCGTTCAAATGGATTTAATTGCTCCTTTATATTTTTGGAAACAGGCTCAACGCTACCACTGGTTTGATTTCGTCTCCTCTCAATCAACGATGCACTGCTTATTAAAATTTGATGTAGAGAGTCAATGCGTAAAAGAAACTAACAAAGAAATATTAGAAATTTATCAACATCTCATCGAAGAATATAAGGCTATTCCTGAAGAAGATGATGATAAAAAGAAAAAAGCATGGAGAGAACTAGTGGCTTCTTTACCATGTGGCTTTTGTCTAGGCGCTACAATGACCACTAATTATCAACAATTAAAGACGATGTATATTCAAAGAAGATATCATAAACTTGATGAATGGCATGTTTTTTGCGATTGGTGTTTATCATTACCTCATTTTGTAGAATTGACCGGAGTTAATAACCTTTAATGAAAGTAAAAATGCCCTTATTAAAGATGAGTCTCATCTTTTTAGGATGTTTCATCTTTACTGGCGTTTCCTTATTTTTCATCATGTTTAATATCTTTGTTCTTCAATCTTGGACTGGCTTGCAACCCGCTATCATTGCTATATTTGTCGTTGTTTGGATAATCCTATATTTCTTATCGATGAAGAATTCTTATTATGTCGTCAACAAAAGCGACTTTGAAGTTCATAAATTAGGAAAAACTATCATCATATCTTATAGCGATATCTTATATGTCGATGAAGAATTATCTCAAAAGAAAAAGACGATATGTATATTTACCACGAAAAAGGATAAAATATACCTCCCCTTTGATAAAAATAAAGAATTATATAAAGCTATCCTTAAATATTCCAAAAATAGAATGGATAAAGAATCATTTAACCAATCTTATCCAAATATAAAACTCTAACACTACAATAAATAGAAAAATTTATTCTACAGTTATTCTACACTTTATTCTACAGTAGATTGAGATAATTAAAAATATAACGATACAGACATATTTTTTAAACTCTTTCATAATTTTGACCATCTTTTAAAAGTTCAAGAAAAGGGCACAAAGTACAAAGA
>CAVDWX010000043.1:0-43829 GCA_963612735.1 Gemmiger formicilis
CTACTTCATCTAGATGATTGCTGGCGTATTCTAAATCGTAATACGTATATGTTTTTTCTTCAATTATTTCATATTTATTACCCACTTGTTTTATTTTTGTAGGCATACTTTTTTTGCTAACTCCAGCGATTAGATTACTTTCTTTATCTACGGGGTTAATTCTAATTTGGTTTTGTTCCTTATAAGTGCTTCTATAATCTAAAATTCCACCTTTATAAAAAATAGTTAAAGAATAGATATAAAGTTCATCTGATATTGTTTCTAAGCGTAAATATTCTCCCATATTATTGATATTAGCTTGCATGGTGGTTTGATTATAAAAAAGCGGAGCAACATGAGTTGAATAATGTAGATTATCATTAGACAATTTTAAATTAAATGAATTGGGTGAGCCTTCTTTTAACTGATAGGTGATTTGGATGCGAGTTATATTAAAAATAGGATTATAGTTATATAAACTTCCTGGCGCTGTTCCATCGTTTTCACTAGCTTGATAGGGCAATAAAACAAACGCATTATTTTTATTAACAGCGCGATAATATTCCAAACTAATGTAGTTATTTTGAGCTTTTATTTGAGTTGTCCCGTAATTACCATTGGCATATCTTGTTCTAATTGAAGAAAGTTCAATTTCTATTTTATGTTCTCCTTCTTTTGCCTCCACATCAAAATCAGTGGTAAAGAAGTCTTCTTTTATCTCGCTAATATCAGTGGAATAAACCTTTTGACTAGAATCACTATTTTGACTAGTCGATTCTTTATCGATAAATGAACTATTATTTTTATCTATTGTTAATTGACAAGACGATAATAAGAGTAGAGGTATTAGAAGTAGATACTTTATTTTCATTTTTTTGACATATATTAGTATATCAATTTCTCTATATTAATGAGTTAACTTTAATTTAATAAACTTTCTTTTTGTCATATTTATATATAATAAAGCTAGGAGGAAAAATTGTTTTAGATGATCTTAATGTTATCCAAAGTTAAGAAAACAAAACTATTGAACGAATAAATCTTAATTTATGAAAAAGAAATTCTTATTGCTATTATCGAGTTTGTTTATTTTCTCTTCTTTAAGCTCATGTTCGGATAATATTGATTATTCAATGTATTATAATTTGCCTACCTTTAAAGGGCTAGAAGTCTATGCATATAGAATTAAATCAAATTATCGATATCGCCTGATGTATGGAACAAATCGAATTAAAACTGACGAAGAATTGGAATACCTTCCTTTAGCAAGTGCCTCAAAAATGAAATCGATCTTAATGACTTATGAAAACGCTGAAGATATCACATTTATTCACTTAAAGGGAGAAAGTATTGGCGATGATAATAATGAAGCTGTTCTTAATTATTGTTATTCTGAACTAGGTTTCAAATCTAGATATAAAGAATTGACTTTAAGCGCTTCTTATATTAAAGACGGTAAGAATATAAATATTAAAAATGATGGAGAACTTCACACTCTTGAAGTGGCTAAACAATACACGCTTACTCTTTATTTTGATGATATCAAAGAAGAAACTGGTCAAGAATTAGCTAATAACATTGTTATAAAAAAAGATAATGATGATGTAATTTTTGATTTTCTATATGCCTCTATTAATCAAAAATATGCTAGATATAGCGTTATTAATAAATCAACGCATATTGAAACGACGAATGTTTATATTTCTTATCACGACAAACAAACTATTTTTTCTTTTAAAACCATCGATTATGATTTTGCTAAAAATAGTATCGATAAAATTGATGAAACTGAATTAAAAAATCACGACGAGTTCAAAACTATTTTAGATTCTGTTACTTATCATCGCTTTAATTCCAATTATATCGGAATAAATGAAGATGAATATAGATATAACCCCACTAGTGAAGGGATGTATTCATATGAATTTAAATGCGATGAAAACGAGAATTATATTTATGATACTGATTATTTAAAATATATTCCTTCATCCTTTTATTACCCTTCCTCTTTTCCGCTTATTAATGAAAATCCGGTTTCATTTCGAGGTATGAGTTATTATTTTGTTAATAAAAGTGACGTCGCCCCGAATAGCGAGGAATCGTTATTTAATTTACTATCGATATATTACGGTAAAATTGATCCTCATCACACTCCGGGAACCTCTAACGTTGATACGTTATTATATCGCGTCTATCCAAAAGAAAATGTTTCAAAAAGTGAATATGTTTCTCGCTTGCGTTCTTCTTTTTTCCTAGATACTACTTATTTACTTTTTGTTAATTATAAAGATTATTTTTTAGAATATAAAGTCAACGATTTATCGATGTATATTCTTAAAATTTCATCTTCCTTATCTTGCTTTTTCGTTGACACCAATTATATTTATAATGTTTATGTTTTATATTGGAGGTAATTTATGAATAATCCGATCTTAGAAAATATTAAAAAAAGAAGAAGTGTTCGAAAATATAGTTCAAAAATAATTAGTGATGAACTGATTGATTTAGTGACTGAAGCAGGGACGTACGCTCCGACGGGAATGAATAGACAATCTCCCACAATTGTCGTCATTAAAGATAAAGAAACTAGAGACATTATTTCAAAATTGAACGCCTCCATAATGGGAGTTGATAAAGACCCATATTACGGAGCACCTGTCGTGATATTAGTTTTAGCTGACCCTAGCGCTCATACCTATATTGAAGATGGAAGCTGCGTTTTAGAAAATATGATGTTAGCGGCAACTTCTTTAGATTTAGACTCAGTATGGGTACATCGGGAAAAAGAAATGTTTGTCACTGATGAAGGCCAAAAGTTATTAGCAAAATGGGGTTTACCTACCTCTTTAGTGGGTGTAGGCTCAATTGCATTAGGATATAAAGAAGGAGAAGTGCCTCCCAGTCATCCTAGAAAAGAAAATTATGTCATTAAAATTTAATTATGAATGAATTAGAAAAAATGTTATCGGGTCAATTTTATGATAGTGGCGACCCTACTTTAATAAATTTAAGAAATAAAGCCCATAAATTGTGTTATGAATATAATGCAATTACCGATGATTTAGATGAAAAAAGAAATGATATCATCAAAGAATTAATTCCAGATTCTAATAATGCTTTTTTGCAAGGTCCTATTTATTTTGATTATGGCCTTTTCACCCATTTTGGTAAAAATTGTTACGCTAATTTCAATTTGACGGTTTTAGATGTTGCGCCTGTTTATATTGGTGATGACTGCTTTTTTGGACCTAATGTTTCTATTGTTACCGCTATGCATCCTCTTTCAGGAGAAGAGCGAAGACTTAAATTAACTTCAACTGGCTTAAAAAGCAAAGAGTACGCTAAAGAGATCCACATTGGCAATGATGTTTGGCTTTGCTCTAATGTAGTGGTTTGCCCAGGCGTTACCATCGGTAATAATGTCGTTATAGGAGCGGGATCAGTAGTTACTCACGATATTCCTGATAATGTTTTAGCGGCGGGCAATCCTTGTAAAGTTATTCGTCCTCTTGATGAACACGATAAATTAAATCATTAATTTTATTAAAAAAGCACACCCTTTATAGGCGCGCTTTTTATTAAAATTAAGAAATTTTATTTTACGGTTCCAAAATAGAAAACAGCAACTAGACCCGGTCCAGCGTGTGCTCCAATGGTGGGTCCCATTTCATGATATTCAACATTTTTAAAGGGAACCACTTTTAAAATTTCTTCACTAAGTAGCTTAGCTCCTTCAAGATTTTCGGCATGGACAACCGCCAGGGTTTGCGTTTCAGGATTAACGACTTCGCTATTAACTAATTCAACGATTTGCTCAAAAGCCTTTTTGCGACCTCTAAATTTGAATTTAACATTGAGTCGACCGATTTCATCGCAGTCAAGAATGACATTAATTTTTAATAGTTTAGAGAAGAAAGCGGCGCTTTTTGATAATCTTCCACCTCTTGCAAAATAAGTCAAGTCATCAGTAGTGTAGTAAGTTCTTACTGTTTTAGCTTTTCTTTCTAAAGCGTCGATTGCCTCATTAAATTTCATACCTTCATCTCGATATTTGCAGGCTTCAACTGTCGTTATATAAATACCCAAACATGCGATTGTGGCATCGATAATATGAACTTTTACCCCTTGTTTTTTAACGTTTGCAGCGGCGATTCTAGCGTTATTAACAGTGTTAGATAACCCTTCACATAAAGAGATATGTATGATTGGTAAACCTTTTTTACTTTCTTCTAAAAAGAATTCTTCATATTGATCAACGTTGAGCTGACTAGTTTTAAATACTCTTCCCAAACGCATTTGTTCATAAAACCAGTGATTTTGTTCTTTGTCCATCTCATCTTTATAGGAATTTTCTCCATCTGTAAAATAAAATGAGATGTAGGAAGCATCTAGCTTTTTTAGATATTCTCTTCCAGCGTCGCTTGCAGAATCTGTAGTGACATTAAAATTTCTTTTTTCCATAATTTTTCTCCTAAATAATGCTTTGAATGATGTAACAAATAATTATACAAATTGAAGGCAGTAAAGACCCCCATATGAGTTCTAATAAGGTGTGACGCTTCATATATAAAGAAGCTAAATATACGAGAATAACAAGCACTAATCCTAATAAATACCAAGGTGAAACATAAAAAGATAAATAAACGATTGGACCAGTCATGCCAGCAGCGTGACCTGAGGCGTTGAAATGCAATATTTTAGTTGAAGCGAATATACAAATTGAAGAGAAGACATATGTGAAATAATAAACCTTAATACTCCAACTATCTTTAAAAACAAATGATAGTGCAAAAACTAATAAATAGGAAATAAAAGCAAAGATAATTGCTAACTTCCTTTGAAATTCTCTGCCCTTCTTTTTTAATGTTGGAATAATGTAATAGACAGGGTAAGCAAGAAGAGGAAATATGACTAATAACAGAGTCGAAGTCATAAAAGAAGAGAAGGAAGCATAATAACTAGTTTTACTAAAATAAATAATAAGCGATGCCGCTAAACACATCAGTGGGGCAAGCGTTAATATTCGTATGATTTTAGATAATATGAAGAGGCTTTTTTTCTTTTCCATGTCAGTAGTTTAAAAAACAAGTCAAATAGAGTCACTGAACTAATTCAAATTTGTAAAATAGAGTTTAAAATTGCCACTCTACAAATTGTAGAGTATATTAAAAGCATGGATAACATCTACGAAATATTTGCTAAAAACCTCATAACTCTTCGAAAAAAGAAAAAAATAACACAATTAGAACTAGCTAATAAACTTAATTATTCGGATAAAAATATTTCAAAATGGGAGAACGCTCAAGCCTTACCTCCTAGCGAAGTAATGTATGAATTAGCTCTATTTTTTGATGTGAGCATAGACTATTTATTAAAGGAACATAGTGAAAAAGAAATTGATGAAGATCAGCATAAACAAATCGCTTCCACAAGAAATAAAATCATCATTGTTGGACTATGCTGTTTATGCGTTCAACTGCTTTCTGTTATCTCTTTTATTTCATTTCCATCTCATTTTGATATGTCATGGATGGCTTTCATTTATTCTTTACCAGTGATGTCGATTATCTTAATTATCTTTGTTTCTCTATGGTTTAAAAAGAAACCCTTTTTATTCATTTCGGTTTCTTTATTAGTTTGGACCTTGATATTATCGATTTATTTATCCTTATATATATATTTAAATAAGAATTTTTGGTTCCTCTTTTTAGTTGGAATTCCTCTCCAATTAGCGGTCTTTCTCTCCAGTGGATTTATCACGCATAAGAAAAATTAATCTTCATAGAGGATGTGGCCTAATCTAATATAGGTAGCTCCTTCTTCTATCGCTTCTTGATAATCATCACTCATGCCCATTGATAATTCATTTATATGGAGATGATATTTTTTATTGATATTATCTTTTAATATTTTTAAAGCTTTGAATTGTTCTTTTAACTCCTCATGAGTGGAATTAGCTCTACTCATCATCATAAAACCAATTATTTCGATATTGGGTAAGTCTTTTGTTTTTAAGACAAAATCTTCTACATCACTAGGGGGCAATCCGTTTTTATTTTCTTCATTATTAATCGACACTTCAATAAAACACTTTAAAGGTTCGCCTTTTCGATATTTTGAAATCAATAAAGCGGTTTGAAAAGAATCTAAAGAATGCAAATAAGTAATATCGTTAACTATATTTTTAACTTTGTTATGTTGAAGATGACCGATAAAATGCCAAATTATGTTGGGATTATCTAAGCTTTTCTTCTTTTCTAATAATTCATTCACTCTTCTTTCTCCAAGGTTATATAAGTGATGACTTATTAATTCCTCTATCACTCTTACATCGACGTATTTGCTGACTGCTACGAGAGTAAGGGAAGGCGGAATTGTTTTTACAAATTCATCGATATCGTTTCTTACTTTCATGTCATTATTATAGTCTTTATATTTAATTTACTAGAAAAGATTATTTATTATTTCTCGATTTGCTCTACTAATATTTAATTCGGTAAAAAAATAGTTAAAATACCGAGTTGACAATCTTCTTAAATTGTTAGAAACTATATGCAGAGGTACATATTATGAAAATATATAATTTACGAGAAGATGTTCTCAAAATTATTTCTTCACCAAACGTTTTATCTTTACTTCAAAACATTGAAATGTATAAGGGAAAAACCTTAAACGTCTCAAAATTGAAAAAGATTGAAACACTCGTTGCTATTGCGCGTCAAAGAAATATTGTTAGTTCGAATGCGCTTGGCAACGTTTTTATTTCAGCAGAAAGAGAAAAACAACTTTTTGAAAAAGGGGCTGCTCCTGAAACATTTGAAGACCATATGATTACGGGATATGGTAAAGCTCTTGATTTGATTGACGAAGTCTACAAATATCAACCATTCGATCGTTCTTTTATTACCACCCTCCATTACTATATATATAAGGATTATAATCCTGAATTAGGAGGTCGACTTAAAGATTCACAAAACTATGTTCATGAATTCTTAAAAGATGGAACATATCGAACTCTATTAGTCCCAGCGGCACCAGAAGAAACCGTTCAATTATTAGATAATTTAATTTATCAATTCAATTTATGCGCTCAAGATGATGAAATCAATAAGCTTGTTCTCATCTTTGTCTTTTTACTCGATTTTCTCTGCATTCATCCATTCAATCATGGTAATGGAAGAATGTCTCGTCTCATTCTCACCTTCTTATTAAAGAAATACGGATATGATGTCGATACATATTATCCATTAGCGATGCTTCTTAATTTAAGAATTAGTGAATACGCAAAAGCTCTTGAAACTAGTGCAAATGGTTGGAGAGATGATTATAACGACTATACCGCTTATGTCTCATTTATGCTCCGCATTGTTTTAGAGGCGTATCGTAAACTCGATTATATTATTCAAGTCAATACAGAAGATAATGCATCTGTTGATAAAGTTTATAAAGTTATCTCTGATAGCGCTACTCCGGTTGGAAAGGTAGTTATCGATGATATTCTTTATAGCGTTTCCCCTAACACCATAGAAAAATCTCTTGGTACCTTATTGAAAGAGCAAAAGATTCAGCTCATTACCAAGGGCAGATATAGCAAATATTTTAGAAGATAGGAGTTAGATATGTTATTTGAACCGAAAGATATTCGTAACGTTGCCATTTTAGGACACCAAGGAAGTGGAAAAACTTCTCTAGTGGAAGCCATTTATTATGTGACTGGCAATAGTAAAGAAATGGGGACGATTGAAAGAAAAAATACAGTAAGTGACTATCTTAGCGACGAACAAAAACGTTTGATGTCTATCAGCACTAGTGTGGTCCCAGTTGTTTTTAAAGATCATAAAATCAATGTCATCGATTTACCAGGTAATGACTCCTTTATTTCTGAAGTTTTAGGCGTTGTTCGCTGTGTAAAAGGAGCAGTCTTAGTGATCGATGCAACGGTTGGTGTGCAAGTAGGAACTGTTAAGCATTGGAATAATTTACAAAAACGTGGCATTCCTACCTTTATCTTTATCAACAAAATGGATAAAGAAGAAGCGATTGCTTTTGATGATTTATTAGAAGAAATTAGAACTAAATTAGGCAAAAACGCTATTCCATTTTCCTATCCATTAGGACATGATAATTCCTTTGATGGGTTTGTTGATTTAAGTAAGAATAGAGCAATCATTTATGAAAACGGCGAGCCTAAAGAAGCTGAAGTTTATCACGATAAGAAAGCTAAAGTCTTAGAGCTTCATAACATGATTTGTGAAGCAGTTGCTTCCACTAGTGATGAATTATTAGAAAAATTCTTCTCTGGTGAAACTCTTTCTCAAGAAGAAATCAATAAAGGCTTAAGAAGTGCAGTTTTAAGCGGTGATTTAGTTCCTGTTTTAGTGGGCAGTGCCACAAAAGCGATTGGCATTAAAACAATGCTTGAAATGTTTATTGACTATTTACCAAATCCCAGTGATTTAAAACCGATTGAAGCCGAAGATGTAAATGGGAATGTAATAGAAGTGCCTTCTTCTCTTGACGCTCCTTTCTCCGCTTATGTCTTTAAAAATATCGTCGATCCATACGCAGGAAATATCACTTTATTCAAAGTCAATAGTGGTGTTTTACATGTCGGTGATGATTTTATTGTTAATGATGGAAGAGTTATCAAAGCTGCAACATTGTTTAATATGTGTGGGAAAAACCTCATTCCGGTTGAAGAAATTGGTGCGGGTGATATTGGTGCAATAACTCGTTTAGATAAAGTTTGTTCCGGATATACTCTTTCTAATCCGAAAAACCAACTCACGTTTAAAGCGGTCAAATATCCAACAGCTGTTTTCTTTAAAGCTATTGAAGTTAAAAATAAAAATGATGAATCCAAGATTGGCGTTGCTTTAAGCAAAATTCAATTAGAGGATCCGTGCATTGAAACAGTGAGAAATAATGAAACAAAGCAATTATTATTAGGTGGCGTTTCTTCATCTCATATCGAATATATCATCGATAAACTCAAGAATATTTATAAGATTGATGTCAATGTTTCTCCAATGAAAGTAGTATATCGTGAGTCTATAAAAGCGGTTGGGCAAGCCATTGGAAGATATGTTAAACAATCTGGTGGTAGTGGATTTTACGGCGTCGTTGATATGAGATTTGAACCTGCGAAAGAAAATTCCTTCTCGGAAGAAGTCTTTGGTGGAGCTGTTCCTAAAAATTACTTCCCTGCAGTGGAAAAAGGATTCTTTGAAGCGACAAAAGCAGGCCCTTTAGCGGGATTCCCAGTCATTGGAGTGCATGCAGTTTTAGTGGACGGCAAATATCATCCTGTTGATAGTAATGAAACCGCCTTCAAAATGGCCGCGATCTTTGCTTTTAAAGAAGCTTATCCAAAATGTAAACCAATTATTTTAGAGCCGATTTGTCGCATTAAAGTAAATGTTGAATCGCAATATACAGGTGATGTTTTATCAGACTTAAATACGCGAAGAGCGAGAATTCAAAATATTGAAGAAAAGGAACATGGCAATCAAGAAATTGAAGCTCTTATTCCAGAAGCTGAAATCGTAGAATACGCTAATCAATTGAAATCGATTACTAAAGCCAGCGGATTCTTCAATCGCGAATTCTATGATTATGAAGAAGTTCCTGAATATTTAAAGGATAAAGTAATTAAGGAAAATCGCATTGACAACGGTCAATAATGCGGAATAAATGAAAAGGGAAAGGAGATTTATCTCCTTTTTCTTTTATCTCTTATAAATCAGTATTTTTTTATTGATTTAATTTAGATGTTCCTATATTATGTTATCGGGAAATAAATCCCAATACATTATGAATACAAACAATATTTCCAAAAGACAACTTGAAAGATTCCCTATTTATTTAAAACTTTTAAATAGCTTAAATGAAAAAGGAATTGAAATTATTTCATCCCCTCAGATTGCGGATTATCTTGGTTATAGCGAAGAACAGGTGAGAAAAGATTTACAAGATGTCTCTTCTAGCTTTGGAAAACCAAAACAAGGAAGAAAAGTTGTTGATTTAATCAAAGATATTTCTTCTTTTCTTGGCTACAATGAAATTTCTAATGCCATCTTGGTGGGGGTTGGTCATCTTGGACAAGCTCTTTTAAATTATGAAGGATTTAAAGAAGAAGGTCTTCGTCTTGTGGCGGGATTTGATGTCAATAAAGATATCATTGGAACTACAATCAATGAGACTCCAATTTATGATTTATCCTTACTAGAAAAAATAATTAAAGACGAGCATATTGAAATTGCTATTATTGCAACACCAAGCAATGCAGCTTTTAATATTGCTAACAAACTCAAAGAATGTGGCATCAAAGCTATTTGGAATTTTGCTCATATTCATCTTAATTTAGGAGAAAATGTGATAGTGGAAAATGTTAATTTAGCAAGTTCGCTTGCTATCCTTTCACATCAACTTAAAACAAATAAATAAAAAGGAGAATTAGATTTATTTATGGAAGAAAAGAAACCACCAGTCGTTAATGAAGAAGTTAACGAACTAGTTAAAAGAGCTAACATTGCACTTGATGAATTCCTTTTATTAGACCAAGAAAAAATCGATTACATTGTTGCGAAATGTTCGGTTGCGGGTCTAGATCATCACGGCAATTTAGCCAAAGTTGCAATCGAAGAAACAAAACGTGGTGTTTTTGAAGACAAAGCTACGAAAAATTTATTTGCCTGCGAATATGTTGTCAATAATATGAGACATTTAAAGACAGTTGGAGTTGTTTCAGAAGATCCTGTTACCGGTATTACTGAAATTGCTGATCCAGTCGGTGTAATTTGTGGTATTACCCCAGTTACTAATCCAACTTCCACTGTTATTTTTAAATGTTTAATTTGTTTAAAAACTAGAAATCCAATCGTTTTTGCTTTCCATCCTAGTGCACAGCAATCTTCAAAAGCCGCAGCAATTGTGATGAGAGATGCTGCAGTTGCAGCTGGAGCTCCAAAAGATTGTATTCAATGGATTGAACATCCTTCCATGGATGCAACTACTGCTTTAATGAATCATCCCGATGTCGCAACGATTTTAGCTACCGGTGGTAACGCGATGGTAAGAGCAGCTTATAGTTGTGGAAAACCTGCGATGGGTGTTGGAGCGGGCAATGTTCCTGCTTACATGAATGAATCTTGCAATATTGAACAAGCTGTTAATGATATTGTCTTATCAAAGTCATTTGATAACGGCATGATTTGTGCTTCTGAAAGTGCTGTTATTGTCGATGCTTCAATTTATGAAGAAACGAAAAAGATGTTTCAAAAATTCAAAGTTTATTTTGCGAATAAAGAAGAAACAAAGAAAATCTCTCGCTATGTCTTTGGTTTTGCTAAAGGCGACGAAGGTGTCGAAGGCGCTAAACTCAATCCAAATGTAGTTGGTCATAGTGCATATAGCATTGCAAAAGACGCCGGAGTCGATGTTCCTGAAGATACTGAAATCATCGCTGTTGAAATTAAAGAAGTCGGAGTTAAAGAACCATTATCAAGAGAAAAATTATCCCCAATTCTAGCGGTCTTAAAATCTAAAGATGTTAAAGAAGGATTTGCTCTTGCGGAAGCCATGGTCTCATTTAATGGTTTAGGTCATAGTGCCGCGATTCACTGTAAAGAACAAAAAATGGCTGATGAATTCGGTGAAACCGTCAAAGCAATGAGAATTATTTGGAATTCGCCTTCAACCTTTGGTGGAATTGGTAATGTCTATAATTCCTTCTTACCATCATTAACTCTTGGTTGTGGAAGCTATGGCCATAACTCAATTGGTGGCAATGTTTCAGCTGTTAATTTATTAAATATCAAAAAAGTTGGCAAAAGGAGAAATACCGTGCAGTGGTTTAAAGTTCCAAGAAAAATATATTTTGAAAGAAATTCTATTCAATATCTAAAATCATGTAAAGATTTGAATCGTGTCTTCATCGTTACCGACACTTCCATGGTCGAATTTGGCTTCTTCAATAAGATTTGTGAACAACTCAATTCGAGGAGAAATAAAGTAACGATGCAATTATTCTGCGATGTTGAACCAGATCCAGATATCGAAACTGTCCGTAAGGGCACAGAGATGATGAAAATCTTTAAGCCTGACACGATTATCGCTTTAGGTGGTGGTAGTGTAATGGATGCGGCGAAAGGCATGTGGCTATTCTATGAACATCCCGAAGTTAATTTTGATGATTTAAAACAAAAATTCATGGATATTAGAAAAAGAGCTTTTAAATATCCTGAATTAGGACAAAAATCTCGTTTAATTTGTATTCCTACTACCTCTGGTACGGGTAGTGAAGTTACTCCTTTTGCGGTTATTTCCGACAAGAAAAATAATAAAAAATACCCTTTAACTGATTATTCATTAACTCCTACGATTGCCATTGTTGATCCGGAATTCACTACTTTCTTACCTCCTCGACCAACAGCCATGACGGGAATGGATGTCTTAACCCACGCTATTGAAGCTTATGTTTCAGTTATGGCTAGCGATTATACGGATGGATTGGCCTTAAAAGCGATTCAATTAGTCTTTGAATATTTGCCACGTGCGGTTAAAGATGGATCTCACGATTTAGAAGCTAGAGAAAAGATGCATAATGCGGCTACAATTGCTGGAATGGCATTCGCTAATGCTTTCTTAGGAATGACCCACTCATTAGCTCATAAAGTAGGAGCGGAATTCCATACTGTACACGGTTTAGCTTGCTCTATCTTACTTCCTTATGTCATTGAATATAATGGCGAAGTGCCAACTAAATTATCGGTATGGCCAAAATATAACAAATATTGTGCTGATAAGAAATATCAAGACATTGCTAATTTATTAGGACTTAAAGCTTCAACTCCTGAAGAAGGCGTTCATTCATTAGCGGAAGCATGCCGTAATTTAACTAAAGAAATTGGCTTAGCGACAGGCTTCAAAGATACTGGTGTTAATGAAGATGATTTCATGTCCAAGGTTGAAAGAATTGCTTATCTTGCTTACGAAGATCAATGCTCACCATGTAATCCTCGTGTCCCCTTAGTGGAAGATATGAAAGTCATTTTAAAGAAAGCTTATTTCGGTGATTAATTAACTTACATTCATTTATCAAATCTATAGAGTTAAGTGTTTCTATTTAGGAACACTTTTCTTTTTTAATGCTATTATTATATTTTGAGGTCTTTAATTTATGAGATTTTCCACATTTGGTAATAAAAATAATCCCGCGATTATCCTTTTTCCCGATGGGAGTAGTGGGAGAAAGTAATGAAAGAGTAGCTACTTATTTAAAGGATAATTATTTTTGCATCATGCCTACTTCTAGTGTTTATTGTCACGCCAATTTTATATTGTGCGATTAAAAGCATTTATAAGATTAACAGTGATAATTTAGGTAAGGTTCTTTGGTACGATGATAATTTTATTAAGCCTTATTTTATTGCGGCCGGAAGAGAATTAACTTATTCTAATTTATACGCTCAATTAAAAGATAGTTTGTTAAATAAATCATTTCCTCTATTAAGCGAAGATATGAAAAAAGATGTTTCTTTGAATTTGGTAGTAAAGGAAACCATTATAAATATCGAAAAAATGTGATGAAGACGTATCCTTTTGCAAAATTTCCAGTATTTGAAAATTATAATCATATGGAATTTCAAATAAGAAATCCAAAAGATTTTGCTAATTCGTTTTTATATATTATTAAGAAATAAAATGCCTGATTTATCTTTCTTGAGAAAACAAGACTAATTCTTAATTAAGTTCAAATTCTTATCAAAGTCATTGTGAGTAAAATTTGATAAGAGTAAGATAGATAAGAAATAAGGTTTGACATATGAAAAATAAAATCCCGTTTATCTTCCTCCTCTTAATCTCTTTTAGCGTTTGCTCATGTAACATTAATAGTTCATCACAATTTGATTCTTCGAATAATCAAAGTGACAGTAATAGCGATAGTGTTAGTAACAATAGTAGTAGTTCTAACTCATCTACTTCTAGCAGTAATTCTAGCAGTAGTTCTAGTAGTTCTAGTAGTAATAGCTCTTCAAGTCAAGAAGGTTATTACGAAGGCTATTATTCTTCTATTTCCACTAACTTAAGCGGTGGGATGAACGGCGAACTTAGACTAGCTCTTACTTCTTTAATTAAACCGAAAAGTTATTATACCTATAGTGGAACTTCACAAAATTCTCTTGGCTATTTATTAAAAGAAACTGATGCTGATCCTGATAATCCTGACAATATGATTCTTTTTTATACTCAAGAAAGCATTAAAAAGCAGACTGCGGGAGTGTGGAACCGTGAACATACTTGGCCTCAATCTTGCTCTGGTGGACTCTACGGCAAAGGTGGTGGAGGTGCTGATTTACTTCATATTCGTCCGACTTATACAACCACTAATAGCACTCGTGGCAATTTAAAATTTGGAGATTGCACCGGAGGAAAAGAATATACCTATAGCGGGATTAAATACGCTACTACTAAAAATGGATATTTTGAACCGATGGATAGTGTTAAAGGTGATTCAGCACGTATTGTTTTATATATGTGGGTTTGCTATTTTGCTGAACGAAATACGCCTATTACCAATGTGGCAGAATCGATTCAATTAATGGTTGAATGGTCAAAATTAGATCCACCTTCAAAACAAGAAATAAATCGTAATGATTTTGTTGAAAACAGTCGACAACAAAATCGTAATCCATTCGTTGATCATCCTGAATGGGTTGAAAAAATATTTGCTAGTTAAAAGAAGTAAAATATTCATCCAAGAAAGAATATAAGGCTTTTAAATATTCTTTTTCGTTTACATATATTGATAAGATGTGGTCAGCACCTTTTCCAATATAAGTGGTTAATTTGGTTTCTTTATTAAAATCATTTTGAATATTCATAAAATTAGAAAAAGGGACCACTCTATCCTCATCGCCGTGAAGCAAAAACAAAGGTATTTTACTTTTGTGTAAACTATCTTTTAATGATGTCTTTAAATCAATTTTCATTCTGATTTTACTCATGAGATTGATACTTGGTAGCATCCATCCACTTTTAAAAATCTTTTGAGCATATCTTTTTAATATGTATTGATATTGGGAATAAATGGATTCATAACTCGCTTCAATATAGGCACATTTAATATTTTTAGCTAAATCATTACCGATAGTTAAGCCAATGGTGAATCCACCCATAGAATGACCCATCAAAAATATTTCTGCTTTTTTATCTATATTTGTAATATATTCAATCCATTTAAGGATATCTTTAGATTCTTTTATTCCCATTGTTGTATATTTGGCTTTACTTTTTTGATGCCCTCTTTGCTCAATTAAAAGAAAATTCATATGATAACGTGCCGCTAATTTTTCATCTACATAACTTTGTTCATACCATCTTCCTCGATATCCGTGTGCAAAAATTACGTATCGATGTGAAGTTTTATAAGGCCTATAAAATTTAGCGTTAAGTTTAATGTTGTCAAACGAAGTAATGCTTACTTCTTGATGAGGCGTCTCTTCTAACCACTTTTTATTGATAATTAAACGATATTTCCCATCTTCACTTTGATATAAATTTTCTTCGTTAAAATCAAGACTTTTATTTGGCGAAGAGAGAATTATTGATAAAGTTATGTTTATTAAAATCCAATAAAGAACGAATAAAACGAATAAGCTAATAAAAGTAATAAGTAAGGCTAATTCTAATTTGTTCATCTTTTCTATTTTAAGGTAATGCGACTCGCTTTTATATCGCCAATAAAATTAATATTGGTTAACTATTACTTTTTATTTATAATAAATTCATGAAAACTTTTAGCAATATTGAATTAAGCGAACCAATTAAATTATATAACACCGAACTAAAAGACGCGTTCCATAATAATGCGAGCGAATATTTTGATAATTTAGTTGAACAATCTCAAATCGATGTCAATAAAAATAAGGAATTATGCAAACAATATTACGACAAGATGGATAAAATCAATTCCTTGTCAAAATCTTTTAATAAGAAAAAAGGATTAAGAGGATTTCTCGTCTTTCTTTCGATTTTTTTATTAATAGCGGTTTTTATTTTTGTTTATCTATGTATTAATGCGTCAACCGCTAATATGATTTGGCTATGGGTTAGCTTGGCCTTTGTTTGCTTTGGTACTTCTATTTACTTATTTGTTTATATCTTTTCTAAGCTTAATAAAGTTTTAAAGAATTTAGATGATCAAATTAAAATATTAAATGGAGAAGCTGAGCTTTTAAAAAAACAAGCTTTAGCGGTCATTTCTCCTTTATTTAATCTATTTGATTATAATATTCCGGCTTCTTTAATAAGTAAAACTATGCCTTTAATTCAAATGGATGAGGCATTTGACCCTAGCAAATATCAATATATTCATGAAAAATATGGATTCAAAGAAAATAAAGATAAAGATAGAAGCACAGTTTATGTTCAATCCGGTTCTATTTTAGGTAATCCATTTATCATCATGAAGGATTATGTTACTTATTTATATAAGAAAACATATACTGGTTCTTTAACTATTTATTGGACAACTCGAGAATATGATGGTAAAAATTGGAGAACTGTCAGCCATTCTCAAATTCTTCATGCCACTTATGATGAAGATGCTCCTGGATATTATTATGATACTTATCTTGTTTATGGATGTGATGCTGCACCTAATTTATCGTTTTCACGTAAACCCACTGTTAAGATGGATTGGGACGAAAATTATATCAATAAAAAATCTCGTTCTTTTGATAAAAAATTAGATCATCTTGTCAAAGAAGGAATTAAAAATCACACTGGTTTTACTAAACTTCAAAATGCCCGTTTTGAAATGTGCTTTAATGCTTTAGATAGAGACAATGAATTAGAATTTCGACTTCTTTTCACCTCTTTAGCGCAGCAAAACATGATGCAACTTTTAACGAGCAAAAAGCCATATGGCGATGATTTTTCCTTTGTTAAAAATAAATGTCTTAATTACATCAAGTCCAATCATTCTCAAGGCGATAATTTATATGAGACTGATCCTCAACAATATTTTCATTTCGATATCGATGTTATGAAAAATAATTTTGTAAATTCATTAGATAATTACTTGAAAATGTTCTATTTCGATTTAGCGCCACTTATTTCGATTCCTCTATATCAACAGACGAAGACTAGGGAATATATTTATAAAGATGTTTATTGCGGTAACGTCACTTCCTTTGAAGTTGAAAGCACTGCAAACGGATATGATCCTGAAGTCTTTAGGCCTGAAAAAACTTCGACTGGTATTATCTTAAAAGATGAATTTTTGTACCGTAAAGGGAGTTCTGATATTGTCAATATTCATTCCTATTCATATAAAGCCATTAATCGTACCGCTTATGTTCCTGTCGTCGGAGGAGACGGCAAAGTCCATAATGTTCCGGTTGATTATATTGAATATGAACCTCGCGATAAAGTCACACCTTTACAAATTCAACATTTGAATGCCACTAGAACTGACTTTATCAATAAAACAGCTGGTAATGAATTTACTTCTTATTTCACAGGTATGAAAAATTCCGCTATTATATTTAGGAAGAGATTCTTCTCTTCAATATTACAGAATGATGCATCGATTTATGATGATCAGATATTAACCAATTTATTTACTAAAGGAGAAAAATAACATGGCAAATGAACTCGATGAAATGAATCCAGTTATCTCTAATGAAGGAAGAGATGTAAATGTCATTCAAAAACAAATCCCAGTTAAAGTTGGAGTTGGCTCAACCATCTTTCAAATCGTCTTATGGGTGCTAGGAATTATTCCTGGTTTGATTTTCTTATTTATTAAGATTTCAGCAGGCAATTATTTATCTAAATTGCAACAAAAAATTCAACATGATGCTTCTACTATCGATAATTATTTAGAGCAAAGAGTAATGATTTTACAAAATGCTGCGAAATTATTAGATAAAGCTATTAATTTAGATAAAGAAACATTTACTGAAGTTGCTCGATTAAGAAGTGGACATGATTTAAATGGAGCCGCTACCCAAATCGATAATATCAACAAAGCCATTAATTTAGCGATTGAACAATATCCTAATTTAAAAGCTCACGCTGAAATTGCTGATTGCATGCAACAAAATTCTTATTTACAAAAAGAAATTACCGCTGCTAGAGAAATCTATAATGACTCTGTTGCACAATGGAACCAAGATATCTTCTCTTGGCCAAGCAAGATGATCGTTGCGGCAAAAAGAGGCTATACTACTCGTATTCCTTTCACTGCTAGCAAAGAAATTAAAGATGCAGCACGTGGCGTCTTCTTCTAAAAAATATTCATTTATTGTTAAGATAAAAAAGTGGGCGAAAAACCCATTTTTTTGTGATTAATATAATCACAACTTTTTTAAATTTGTTATAATTATTTTGTTTAAGGTGAACGATATGAAAAAAACTAAAATTATATGCACTATAGGTCCTGCTTCCTCCTCCAAGGAAATGCTCAAAAAAATGATTAAGGCTGGTATGAATTGCGCCCGCTTTAATTTCTCACACGGCACTCACGAATCACAAAAAGTGATGATGGATACATTTAAAGAAGCGCGAGAAGAACTACACTCTTATGTACCAATCTTATTAGACACTAAAGGTCCAGAAATTAGACTTAAAAATTTTAAAGATGGCTTTATTATTTTAAAAGATGGAGATTCATTTACACTAGACACTAACGAAGAAATTGATGGTGATAATGCTCGTGTTGCTATTTCTTACCATGATTTATATAAATCACTTAAAGTTAATGATTTAATCATGATTGATGATGGAAAGATTCAACTAAAATTAGTAAACATTGATGGCGATAAATTATTAACTACTGTTCTTCATGGTGGAAAGGTTTCTAACCATAAATCGATTAACATTCCTAATGTTGCTATTCCTATGCCATTCTTATCAGAAGCGGATAAAAGCGATATCTTATTCGGCTTATCACAAGGAATTGATTTTGTTGCCGCTTCCTTTACTAGAAGCAAACAAGATGTCTTAGATTTACGTAACTTCTTAGATGAAAATGGTGGACAAAAAGTTGAAATCATCTGCAAAATTGAAAATCATGAAGGCATTAAAAATTTCGATGAAATTCTTGAAATTGCAAATGGCATCATGGTGGCAAGAGGTGATTTAGGGGTTGAAATTCCTTTCTCTGAAATCCCTACCTATCAAAAGATGATGATTGATAAATGTCGAGCCTGTGGAAAAATCGTTGTTGTCGCCACACAAATGCTTGAATCTATGACGATTAATCCTCGTCCCACTCGAGCGGAAGTGAGCGATGTTGCTAACGCTATTTTTGATGGTACGACTTGTATTATGCTTTCTGGAGAAAGCGCTAATGGTTCATTCCCTTTAGAAGCCGTTCAAACGATGGATGAAATTGCACTAACTATCGAAAAAAGCATAAAAAAAGATAAAGACTTATGTCGTGAACATATCGATTATCATTTACCTATCGATATTACTCAAACTGTTTGTAAAGCTGCTTATGAAGCCGCTGAATATATTAAGGCGAGAGCTATTATTGTTCTTTCTACTTCCGGTCATACCGCAAAAGCGATATCTGTTTATCGACCAGATGTTCCAGTTATTGGAGTCTGTGCAACTCCGATTGGCTGCCGTCAATTATCTTTGTATTATAATGTTATTCCAATCTTAACAGAAAAAGATAAGGATATATCAATTCTTATTAAGGAAGCTATTTCAACTATTTTAGATAATAAATTAGCAAAGCACGGTGATACTGTTGTCGTTGTCTCTGGCACATCTTTCTCTTATGGACATACTGATTCAATTCAAATCTATGAATTATAAATTGTGATTTATGCCTAAAAAGAAGATAGATAAAAATAAGTCGTTGATTGTTGGAGTTGTCGGTGCTGGTGCTTCAGGCGTTTTAACTGCCTTCCTTTTAAAAAGAAAATATCCTGATTACACAATTTGCCTATTTGATCATCAATCAAAAATAAATCATAAATTATTAGTAACCGGAAACGGAAAATGTAATTTCGCTAATGGAAGTAAGGATGCTTATAAACAATATCGTCATCCTGAAGCTTTCAAACAATTAATTGATGATGTTTCTTTAGATGATTTATTGTCTTTATTTAACGAATTATGCATTTATTCATATTCTAAAAATAATTTGTATTATCCCGTTTCTGATTCTAGCGAATCGATAGAGAATACTCTTACTTATCATTTAATATCTTCTCATGTCGTAGTTGTTACTGAGCAAATTAATTCTTATGAATGGTCCTCTGATTGCATCATTTTACAAGGAAAAAATCACTCATATCAGGTTGATAAAGTTATATTTGCGACTGGTGGAGCATCTAAACCTAAATTAGGTAGCGATGGATTTATATTTGATGCTTTTAAATCACATAATTATAAAATTGAAGAGCTTAGGCCTGGGCTATGTCCACTTAAAGTTAAAGAAAAAGTCTATAAAATCAGTGGTCAAAGAAGAAAAGCGCTCGTTTCCCTATTAGTGGACAATAAAGTTGTCTATAAAGAAAAAGGCGAAATACTTTTTAAAGATGATGGCGTTTCAGGTATTGTTATATTTAATATTGCTTCGATTATTGCAAGAAATAATTATAAAAATCCAGTCTTATCTATCAACTTTTTATCGGATTATTATTCTTCATATCATAAATTTATGATGGAGAAACCGGAAACATTTACTTCTTTAATTTTGCAAGGCTATTTCTCAATCAAATTAGTGGAATATTTATATGATTATGTTAAGACTGATAATTTCCATTCATTATTTGATTTTAGATTGACAGTAAAAGGGTCATATAGCTTTGAAGATTCGCAAGTCACAGTCGGAGGAATATCTTTAGATAATCTCAATGATGATTTTTCTTCTAAAATTGAAAAGAATGTTTATTTTGTTGGCGAAGTTATCGATCAAGATGGATTATGCGGTGGATATAATTTGATGTGGGCTTTTTTAAGCGCAATGAAATTAGTTAAACACTTTTAAGGAGTTAGAGATGGAACACTTAGGCAGTAAAGAGATTTATACTCTTAGATTAAAATTAAGAAAATTAAAAGAAGAAGATGCTTCAATGATGTTTTCTAACTGGGCTAACGATAAAGATGTCACTTATTTTTTAACTTGGGATTACCATCATAATATCGAAAGCAGTAAGCTTATTATCAATATGTGGCTTAATGAATATAATGATGATAAAACTTATCGATGGGGCATTGAGCTTAAAGAAAATCATGAATTAATCGGAATGATTGACGTTGTTCATTATGATGATAATAATAATCCAGTCATTGGCTATGTTTTGGGAAAAAAATATTGGGGACATGGTTATATGAGTGAAGCTTTAAAAGGGGTTATCGACTATTTGTTTAATAATGTTGGCTTTTCTTTAATTAAAGCCGAGGTAGTAAAAGACAATGTTAAAAGTGAAAGAGTTTTAATTAAAAACGACTTTGTCAAAGTAGGTGAAAAAATAGAATTTTCATCTATTAAAAACTGTAATCGAACCCTTTTGTTGTATGAATTAAGAAAGTAAGAGTATATCAAAATTTATGGCACAAGTAATATTAGAAAATATCACCAAAATTTATGGAAAAGATCCATCTAATCAAGTGAAAGCATTAGATGATGTATCATTTGAAATTAATCAAGGCCAATTTGTCGTTATTTTAGGGGCTTCTGGAGCAGGTAAGTCGACAGTTTTAAATATATTAGGTGCTATGGACACTCCTACATCTGGAAAATATGTTGTTAACAATAAAGTCATCAGCGATCTTTCTGATCATGAATTATCTAAATTTAGAAGAACAGAAGTTGGCTTTGTTTTTCAATTTTACAATTTAATGTCTAATCTCACGGCATTAGAAAATGTCGCTTTAGCGGAAGCAATTGGTAAAAATCCATTTTCATCAAAAGATATTTTAGAAAAAGTGGGATTAAAAGGAAGGGAAAACAATTTTCCAAGTCAACTATCTGGAGGTGAACAACAGCGGGTTGCTATTGCTCGCGCGATTGTTAAAAATCCAACGCTTTTACTTTGTGATGAACCAACAGGTGCTTTAGATAGTAAAACTGGTAGTAAAATCTTATCTTTATTAAAGGACATTTCTAAAACCTACAAAAAGACAGTTATCATTGTCACCCATAATAGCAAAATTAGTGATATTGCCGACCGCGTTATCACTTTTCAAGATGGTCACATTATTTCTGATCAATTAAATGATAATATTAAGGATGTCGATTCAATTTCATGGTAAAGCAAGAAAAGAAATTTATTCATCTCTTTTTTAAACTTATTTCTCGAGCTTTTTATCATTCTTGGCTCCAGTTTTTAAGCGTTATTTCAATCATGGGAATCGCCATTACTTTATTCATCGGTTTAACGAGTAACGCTAAAGGAATAAATAATCGCGTTGATGAATTATACGCTAAAAGCAATATGGCGGATATTTATACGAGCGTATCAACATATGATAGTAAAGACGATGAACAATTTGCGTTATTAGGAAAATTTGAAAAACGTTATCAAATTAGTGGAGAAGTTAACGGTAAAAATGGAACTATTCTTTTAATGGATGATTATCCAACTATTTCTAAACCTTATTGCACGGATAATAGTGACACTGTTAATTTTTTTATTGTTGATCAAACATTATTAAAAGATGAAGTTAATCACGACAAGTGGCTTGATGAAAACGATAATTATAAAAAAGCTGATGTAACAATTTCTTTTTCAACAATTAGAGCGTTTTTAGAAGAACAAGGTGTTTTTACTTTACTTAATCTTTATTTAAAAGAAGGAAAAACTAATTTTTTAGATGCTTCGACTATTACCTTTAAGGCCGAGGTAAGCGGAACTATGATTCATCCTGAAAATGTTCAGTCCGCTCAAATGAATGATTCTTCTTATCTCATGAGTAAGAATTTATTTAAAACTTGTTTAGATGCCTTGTTTGAAGATTGCTTTTATATGGAAACTATTATCATAAAAAGCAAACAAGAAATTTATGATCGTATTTTTACATATAATCAATACCTTTTAAAAATAAATGATAAAGCAAGCATTTATGACACTAATAATAAGATAAATTCATATTTTTCTTCAAAAGAAGATAATAATCTCATCATGAGCATTGATGTCAATCATCTTTCAAGTAATGTCACTATTCAATCCGACATTAAGCAAGCTAGCCAATTAGCCTATATCTTCCCTCTTATCTTCTTTTTAGTAGGCGTATTAGTGGTTTTAACAACAACTTCTCAACTTATATTAAAAGAAAGAATACAAATTGGAACTTTAAAAGCAATTGGTGTATCTAAATATAGAATTACGGCCATTTATTCATCTTTAACAATGTTTGTGGTCTTTATTGGTGTTGTTCTTGGCTCTGTTCTTGGCCCTCTTATTTTACCTGGAGTAATGAACCAAAAATACGATATTTTATATACTCTACCTCCAAGTCATTATGCGGTGGCTATTCCTGAACTTATTATCACCGTTATCACCTGTTTAATAATCACGTTTTTGGTCACCTTTTTAGTTTTAAGAAAAGAACTCAATTTATCGCCGAGCGAATCGATGAGACCTCGAGTTATTTCTTCTTTAAAATATAAAGGGAAAAATAAAACAATTAAGTCAACGCGATTAATTTCAATTAAGATGGCTTTAAGAAATATTCGAGTTAATCTAGTTAAATCTTTAATGGTCGTAATTGGAATTATGGGTTGTACCGCATTATTAACATCAGGATTTGGAATTGATAATACCTTAGATAAGGGCATCAAACACGATATGAACATGATCTATACCGCTGATATATCGGCTAAATATAATGTTTCCACCTCTTTAAAAGATAGAATTGATGATATTGAAGGTATATCTCAAATAGTGGAATATTCGACTTATCCCGCTAATGCATATTTTTCTAATTCGTCTTCTTATACAACTATCTATTCGATTCCCTCAAATTCAAATGATTATTTTAATGGGGATGATAATTATATCATCGATAAAGAAGTTGCTATCTCACAAAAAATAGCTATCAATCTATCTTTAAAAGTGGGAGATGAATTTTCTTTTACTGTTTTAGGCGAAACCTATAAAGGTAAAGTCGGTCATATCTTTAACTGTTTTTATGTTCACGGCATTTTTATTAATGGGGATGATGAACAATATTCTTCTTTTGCGCTTAAATATAATAGTGCGTGGATGAGCGTCAAAGATGGCTATAATCATGAATTGGTTGCGAGCGAAATAAAAGAAAAAATAGCGGAAATTCCATCATGCTCCACAAGAGAAGAAAATAAAGAGCGCATCAGTCATTATATGGAATCAATCTCTTTGATGACATTGACTGTTAAAATCTTTGCCATCCTTTTAGCGGTTGTCACTTTATATAATTTAGCCCTTCTTAATTTTAAAGAGAGGATTAGAGATATTGCCACTTTAAAGGTGCTTGGCTTTAATCAATTAGAAATTATGCGCTCACTTTTATTTGAAGTGATGCTACTTACCACTATCGGGGCTATTGTTGGCTTGTTTTTAGGGAAACCTTTAGAGATATTGGTTTTATCGATTAATCGTACGCCTATTGTGGAATTTTTATATGTTGTTTATTCATCCACTTATTTAATTAGCTTTATATTAACTTTCTTTACAGCCTTAATTGTTAATTTTATATTGTCTTTAAGGTGTAAAAAGGTCTCGATGGTGGAATCATTAAAGAGTGTAGAATAGGAGGAAATTATGACATTTATCTATGAAATTTTAGAAAAATATCGAAAAGAAGGGCATGATGCTATTTTAGTAACTGTCACTGAAAAGACCGGCTCATCTCCTACTGATATTGGTAAAAAAATGCTTTTTGTCGACAATAACGATTGTTTTGGAACCATTGGTGGCGGCTCATTAGAACTTTATGCTAAAAATAGATGTTTAGATATCTTAAAAAAGCGTGAATCAACCACTGAAAAATATATTTTAAGCGACGAAGACATTGAAATTGATGATGAAGATGCCGTCCATTTAAACATGGCGTGTGGAGGCAAGGTGACACTTTTTTATGAATTTATTGGATATCGTCAGACAGTTTATATATTTGGTGGTGGGCACTGCGCAAAAGCATTGACTTCTATTTTAAAAAGCATTGGCTTATTTATTATAGTTATCGATTATCGAGAAGATATTTTAAATGATAATAAAGAGGCTGATTTATTAGTCTTATCTAATTTTAAAGATTTTGTTTTAGAAGGCAAAATCAAACCTCATTCAATGGTCGTTGTGGCCACTCCTAGTCACGCTTACGATTTCGAAGTTTTGGATGCGATTATCATGAGCAATATTGAATTAGATTATTTTGGAATGCTTTGCTCCGCATCTAAGATTAGTGAATATCTTAATCACGTTTATGATAAATATGGAAAGGATATTAATTTATCCAATTTCTATGCTCCAATTGGACTAGATATCGCCACCTCTTCACCACAAGATATCGCTATATCTATTGCCAGTGAAATATTATCTATACTTTCTAAAAAAGACGAGATTAAACATATGCGAGAGAGGTTAATAGGAAAGCTGGAATACTGGAAGTAATATAAACTTATTTGGTTAAATATCTTAATATGATAATTACTTTAAATAAATCTATTAAAAAATAAAATTTAATAAGTTTAAAAATCAAATGGAAAAAAATGTAAAATCTTATAACCTACAAAATACTTACAAAGTAAACAAAACTAAAAAAATACTAAAAAACTACTAGCAGGAGTGTGATATATGGATAATTTAAAGACATTAATGGATAAAAAAGAATATGATTTAGTCATTCGGTTGACGACTTCAAGTTCGGATATAACTTCTTTATTTTATCGCATTACTGCTCTATTCGCTTTAAATAGAGCCAATGAAGCTTTAAAGGTTATAAATAACAACAAATCTATTTTGGACAAAAATCTTCCAGCACTAATTAAAATTCACATTGAAATATTGTGCTTTTTAAATAAATTTGACGAAGCTTATGCTGAACTTAAAAATTACGAAAATTATCCATATTTTTCTCAAAACTGCGAAGAGTTAATTCAAAAGATGCCCACTTATATTCGAGCGGAAGAAAGAAAGACTTTACAGGTTTCAAATTTGAGCGATGACAAAATAAAGAAATTATTACAAAGTTCTACGATGGAAGATGTGATATGCGCAATTGATGTCATCCGAAATAGAGATTACACCTTATTTTTAAATGAAATTAAGAACATATTGATAAATTTTCCACTACAATCCGTTCGTTCTTTCACTTTGCTATTTTTAGTTCAAAAAGAATTTCAAAAAGAAGTCAAATTTAATCATAATGGGACGGTTATATCACTTATTCCTTCTTTACTAGAGCCACCATTTGTTGGTCCTACTTTTAATGATTTTACTCGACAAGTTCAATTACAATTTAAAGATCCCGTTTTAGCGGAAAATGCCATCGAAATAGCTTCTAGTTACATTATTTATTACTACCCAGATAAGGAAGATTTAACGGATGAACATTTTATTGTTGCTCTTGAAGAAGTGTCCGCTCAATATTTAAAGATTACAACTCTTCCTTCTTTAGAAGAAAGATGTAAAAATCAAGCCGTTGATATTAAAAAAGTGAACGAAATTATCGATAAAATTAATAATGCATTAGAAAATTTTTAAGTCGTGTCAAGCGTTTAACTTGCTTTGATATATAAATATATATATAATTCTTTTTGCATGCTGATTTTTAAATAAAGGAGAATATTCATCATGGAAAGAAAATTAACAAAATTAGAACACTCACACGTTCAAGTCGATGTAACAGTCGATGAAGCTAGCTGGAAAGAAGCTCAAGACGAAGCTTTCAAAAAATTAGCAAAAGATGTCACTATTGACGGATTTAGAAAAGGAAAAGCTCCTCTTAATTTAGTTAAAGCTAAGATTGACCAAGTTAAAGTTTTGGATGAAGCCATCAATACTTTACTTCCTAAAATTTATAAAGCGATCATTGAAGAAGATGGTGTTAAACCGTTTGCAAGACCAACTGTTGACGTTACTGAAATTAAAGAAGATTCGTTAAAAGTGAGATTTACAATTGTCACTGAACCTGATGTTGAATTAGGCAAATACAAAGGTTTATCTATCGGTAAAGAAGAAATTAACGTGACAAGCGAAGATGTCGATAACGCTCTTAAAGTCTTGTTAAATAACAATGCGACTCTTGAATTAAAGGACGGCGAAGTCAAAGAAGGTGACACTGTTGTCATCGATTACTTAGGCAAAGTTGATGGAGAAGCATTTGAAGGTGGTAGTGCCACTAATTACGAATTAGAAATTGGCTCACATTCTTTTATCCCAGGATTTGAAGATCAAATCGTTGGCCATAAAGCTGGCGATAAATTTGATATCAATGTCACTTTCCCACATGAATATGTCGATGCTTTAAAAGATAAAGAAGCTGTCTTTAGCATTGAACTTCACGAAGTGAAAGAAAAGAAACTTCCCGAATTAAACGACGATTTTGTCAAAGAATTAAAAATTCCTGAAGTTGAAACTGTTGAACAACTCAAGAAATACAAAGAAGTTGAAATTAAACACGGGAAAGAAAATGCTGCTCGTAGCGAATATTTGAAGAAATTATATGCCGCTATTGCTGAATCTTCTCATATCGACATTCCAGAAGAAATCATCGACAATCAATTCAAAGCCGCTAAACAAGATATGATTTCTAGAATGTCACAATCCGGTTTAACCATTGAACAATATTTATCTTTTGTTGGACAAAAAGAAGAACAATTCGATGCTACTTTAAAAGAAAATGCTACGAAAGATGTAACCACATATCTTATCATCAGCAAAGTTGGTGAATTAGAAAATATTGTTGTCACCGATGAAGAATTAGAATTTGAACTCGCCAAATTAGCGGATCAATATTCGATGACTATTGATAAAGTCAAAGAAGCCTTACATGAGCAATTAGAAGACTTTAGAAATAATATTAGAATGGGACGAATTGAAGAATTCTTATTCAAAGAAAACAATTAATTTATTTTAAATTTGGAGGTAATAAATCATGGCTAACAACCGAGAAACATTAACTCTCCCTCTCTTAATTACCAAATCTTTAGTTCTTTTTCCTGGTAATACACGAGTGATAGAAGTCGGACGTGAATTTTCAATTAACGCCGTCAATGCAGCAAAAGAAATTTCCGACTCCCTCATTTTAGTGGTCGCCCAAAGAGAACCTGATAATGACTCTCCTACAAAAGAAAATCTTTTAAAGGCGGCAACATTATGCCGACTCATCACTGTTAATCAAAGAGACGGCAAATTAAAAACGCGTGTCGAGGCTATCGATAGAAACGATATTTTAGATATTACTTACGATGAGAAAAATAATTATTATGTTTGTTCTTCCGCTATAAAGGAACCATTTGCTTTAACTGAAGAAGCAAACAATGAATTAATGAGAGAATTAAATAGTGCTTTAGAACAATCCTCATCTTACGTTTCTCATCTTCCTAAAACCGTCTTAAATGTTTTAGCTAAAGCCAGAAAAGTTGAAGAAGCTTTCTTTGCTCTTGCGGCATATTTTGAAGGCTCAATTGAAGTTAAAGAAGAAATGCTTGCTACTGATGATATCTATCGTTTAGCGAATTTAATCTTCGACTTTTTAGAAACTGAATCAGAAAAAGAAAAGATTGATTCTGACATCAATAATTCAGTTCGCGAATCCACTGAAAGAAGCCAAAAAGAATATTATTTACGTGAAAAATTAAAAGCAATTAAACGCGAATTAGGTGAAGACGTTTCTGAAAGCGGACCAGATGCCATTTTGGAAAAATTAGACAAATTCCCTTATCCAGAAAATATTAAGGCTAAGGTAAAATCAGAACTTAAAAAATATGAAATGATGCCTCAAGGAGCGCTTGAATCCGCTTTGATTCTTTCTTATCTCGATGTTTTGATGTCTCTTCCTTGGTGGCAAAAAACGGAAGATAATAACGATTTAGATAACGTTTCGAAAGTATTAGACGAAGATCATTACGGTTTGGCTAATCCTAAAAAAAGAATCATTGAATACCTTGCTGTTAAAAAATTAACGGGTAATTTAAAGTCTCCTATTTTATGTTTTTACGGTCCACCTGGAACTGGTAAAACTTCCTTAGGCAAGAGCATTGCTCGCGCTTTAGGAAGAAAATTCTTTAAAGCTTCTTTAGGTGGAATTTCTGATGAGGCTGAAATTAGAGGACATCGAAGAACTTATGTTGGCTCCTTGCCTGGTCGAATTATTCAAGGTATGAGAAAAGTAGGAGTGACTAATCCAGTCTTTTTACTTGATGAAGTCGATAAACTTGCCTCTTCTTATAAAGGTGATCCAGCTTCCGCTTTATTAGAAGTATTAGATCCAGAACAAAATACAGCTTTTAATGATAATTACATCGAAGAACCTTATGATTTAAGCGACGTCTTATTTATTTGTACAGCAAACTATTTAGAAAATATTCCCGGACCTCTTAGAGATAGATTGGAATTAATTCCTCTTTCTTCCTATACCGAAATTGAAAAAGTTCATATCGCTGAAGAACATTTGGTGAAAAAGCAAACTGAACTTAATGGTTTAAAAGAAAGCCAAGTCAATTTTACGGATGGAGCCATAAAGTATATTATTCGCTGTTACACTAGAGAAAGCGGCGTTCGTGATTTAGAAAGAAAGATTGCTTCTTGTTTAAGAAAAGTAGCAGTGGCAATTGTTAAAGATCCGAGCATTAAATCGATTGAAATCGATGAAGCTAAAGTTCGCGAATATCTTGGTGTTGAGATTTTTGAAGATTCTAAAAAAGAAGCTGAACCTCAAATCGGTGTTGTTACCGGCTTAGCTTATACGGAATATGGTGGAGATATCCTTCCCATTGAAGTGACTTATTTTAAAGGAAAAGGTTCCTTGGTTTTAACCGGACATCTTGGAGATGTCATGAAAGAAAGTGCTGCAATTGCTTTAGATTATGTCAAAGCTAATGCCACTAAATATATGATTGATCCTGATTTATTTGCTAATAATGATATCCACATTCACGTTCCTGAAGGAGCGGTTCCAAAAGACGGCCCTTCCGCTGGGGTTGCTATTACATGCGCTATTATATCTTGCTTATCTCATCGCCCAGTCAATCCAGATGTGGCTATGACCGGTGAAGTTACTTTAAGAGGCAATGTCTTACCCATCGGTGGACTTAGAGAAAAATCTCTCGCCGCATTAAGAAGTGGCATCAAAACCATTATTGTTCCTTTTGAAAACAAAAAGGATGTTGAAGAACTTCCTAAAGAAGTAAAAGAATCGTTGCAAATTATCTTTATGAAAAAAGTAGACGATGCCATAAAAATCATCTTACTTGATAAAAATGATTAATTTTAATAACGTGACCTTTGTTAAGAGTGCGCCTTCGATTAAGGAGGCGCCTAAAGGTCAACTCCCTGAAATATTATTCGTTGGTAAATCTAATGTTGGTAAGTCCACTCTTATCAATGTTTTGACTAATCGAAAGCGACTAGCATTTACTTCTTCTAAACCAGGTCACACCAAATTATTAAATTATTATAATGTTGACGATAAGATGTATCTTGTCGACGCTCCTGGATATGGCTACGCTAAAGGTGGAATTGATTTAGATAAGTTATTTGCTCACATGATGAACGAATATTTTATGGAATCTAAATTTTTGAAATTGGTTTTACTTTTATTGGATTCTAGAAGAGAAATGTCTACTAACGATGAGGAAATTCTTTCTTATTTAAAAGATAGTAAGACACCTTTTTACATCGTTTTAACTAAGGTTGATAAAATAAATCAAAAAGAAAAAAGCGCATTACTCAAATATTTGAAAGATAAGAATATAAATAGTGAAGAAATCATCTTTACTTCTTCACTAAATAAAAAAAGTGTTTTAGGATTAAGCAAAATCATTGATAGCTTCGTTAATTAATGAATTTCTTGCTTTAATTGTTTTGACTTTAATTAATCTATTTGACATAATGACAATGTCGATGAAAAAGAGGAGTAATTAGATTATTTCTAATAGAGAGTCAAGGATGGTGGAAGCTTGATAGGAATACCTAATGAAGGTCGCTTTGGAGACTAAGTATTCTTTCTAAAATAAAGAAGAAGTAAGAGTGTTCATAATCTTATATGAATGAACTAAGGTGGTACCGCGCATATTGCGTCCTTAGATGAGGACGTTTTTATTTTTAAGGAGATTATTATGTTAGATAAAAGATATGATCATCAAAAAGTAGAGGAAGGCAAATATGAGACCTGGAAGGAAAGAGGATATTTTATTGCTGGTAAAGATTATAAAAAAATACCTTTCACCATGGTTATACCTCCACCAAATGTAACTGGTAAACTCCATTTAGGACATGCTTGGGATACTACTATTCAAGATATTATTGCCCGTTACAAGAGGATGCAAGGATATGATGTTTTATGGCTTCCTGGAATGGATCATGCTGGCATCGCCACTCAAGCAAAAGTAATGGCTAAATTAGTATCTTTAGGAATCGATGTAACTAAAATTAGTAAAGATGAGTTCTTAAAATATGCATGGGGATGGAAAGATGAATATGCTGCTTCTATTCATAATCAATGGGCTAAATTAGGATTATCATTAGATTATTCTCGAGAACGATTCACACTTGACGAAGGTCTTAATTATGCAGTTAGAAAAGTGTTCGTGGATTTATATAATAAAGGATTAATCTATCAAGGCGAAAGAATTATTAACTGGGATCCAGTTCAACAAACTGCTTTAAGCAATATCGAAGTTATCCATTCCGATGATGAAGGCGAAATGTATTATTTTAAATATCAAGTAGTGGGGGAAGACGATTATTTAATCGTTGCCACGACTAGACCTGAAACCATGTTTGGAGATGTTTCAGTTGTTGTTAATCCTAATGACACTAGATATCAAAAATATATTGGAAAGAAAGTCATTAATCCCGCGAATAAAGAAGAAATTCCAATTATTGGAGACGAATATGTTGATATCAGTTTTGGAACAGGAGCGATGAAATGTACACCCGCTCACGATCCAAACGATTTCATTATTGGCAAAAAACATCATCTCGATATGCCAATTATCTTTAATAAAGATGCTACGATGAACGCTAAATGCGGTAAATATGCAGGAATGGATCGTTTCGCTTGTCGAAAAGCTCTTGTCGAACAAATTAAAAAAGATGGCTATTTTGTTAAGACTGAAAAGATTGTCCATGCTGTTGGGCATTCTCAGCGCAATAACTCTGTTGTCGAACCGATGTTATCTAAGCAGTGGTTTGTCAAAATGAAGCCACTTGCAGATATGGCTTTAGAAAACCAAAATAGTGAAAAGAAGGTTAATTTTATTCCTGAGAGATTCGAAAAGACTTTTACTCAATGGATGGAAAATATTGAAGATTGGTGTATCTCTAGACAGTTATGGTGGGGACACCAAATCCCGGCTTATTATCATAAAGTGACTGGAGAAGTTGTTGTCTCCATGGATTCTCCTAAAGATATGGAAAATTATGTTCAAGACCAAGATGTTCTCGATACATGGTTTTCTTCTGGATTATGGCCTTTTTCTACCTTAGGTTGGCCTCGTATTACAGAAGATTATAAACGCTATTTCCCAACCGATGTTTTAGTAACTGGATATGACATTATTTTCTTCTGGGTGTCTCGAATGATATTTCAATCATTAGAAGCTACACACGTTCCTCCATTTAAAGACGTTGTTATTCACGGATTAGTAAGAGATGAATTGGGGAGAAAAATGTCTAAATCATTAGGGAATGGTGTGGACCCAATTGACGTCATTGACAAATACGGTATTGATGCTCTTCGTTATTTTTTGACAACTAATTCCACTCCAGGTCAAGACATGCGCTATATCGAAGAAAAAGTCGTGAGCAGTTCAAATTATTTGAATAAAATTTGGAATTCCGCTCGCTATGTATTAAGCGTTTTACCGACTGATTTTAAAATAAAAGATATCGATATAAACGTTTTATCTGTTGCGGACAAATGGATACTCAATAGATTGATGCTAACCATTAAAAACGTCACTTTAAACATGGATAAATATGACTTTAATGCCGCGAGTGGTCATTTGTATAACTTTGTATATGATGATTTTTGTAGTGTTTATCTAGAATTAAGCAAAGTGAATTTATCTTCAATAGATGAAAATAAAAAAGATGTTACTTATCAAGTTTTATTCAAAATATTAAAAGATGTCATCTTATTAATTTATCCTTATACTCCTTTTATTGGCGAGGAATTATATTTAAATCTTCCCGTCCATTTAGAATCCGTAATGCTTGAAACTTATCCTCTTGTCGAAAGTAAATATTTAGATAGTTCAGTTGATAATGAAATGAATCTATTGTTAAGCATGATTAAGGAAGTAAGAAATTATAAAATTATTAATAAGGTTGCTCCTAACGCTTCTTTAGATTTGACTATTCATAGCAAAATTAAAGTAGAAGATGACTTTATTTCTTATTTAAATAGATTTACATTTTCTAATATTAAAATTGCTGATACTGATATCACAGATACAAAAGGTGAATTATTTGTCTATGACGATGGTGAAATATTAATTAATAATGAAAGCGGAAAAGAAGAAATCATCGCTCGCCTTCAAAAAGAAATTCAAAATGAAGAGAGTGAAATCGTTCGTGGAGAAAAGATGCTTTCTAATCCAAATTTCATTGCTAAAGCGCCAAAAGAAAAGGTTGAAAACGAGCAAAATAAGCTCGCTCAACATAAAGAAAATCTCATTTCTTTGAAAGAAAAATTAAAAAAATTAAAATAATTTCTCATTTTCTTCCTATTTATATATAGGAGGACTTTTTATGAAAATGAGATTATTAACTCAGTCTGAACTCGATAATGAAGTAGTTGGAGAAGCGATTACTTTGACTGCTGTAATGGCTATTTTATGCGCTGCTATTGTTGCGGTTGTAGTGTATAAACTCTTCACTTCTAAAAAAGGTGGAGCAAACATTCCTGGAGGCTGGAAATTCTCTTGGGCATAGTATGAAAATTAAGGATATGCCCCTTTCTTCTCGACCCAGAGAGAAAGCTTTTGTATGTGGCGTTTCTTCTTTGACTAACCATGAATTGCTTGCCCTTTTAATCGGTAGTGGTTATCACAATTGTTCGGCTTTAGATATTGCTAAACAAATAATAGATGACAACCTGTTATTAACTAATTTAGCTAAATCTTCACTTGAACATTTCTGCCACTACAAAGGGGTGAAAAAAGCTAGTGCTTTAAGATTGGCGGCTTGCTTTGAATTAGCGGGAAGAATGCTTCAAGAAAATATCATCGAAAGTGAAGAAGTAGACGAAGAATATTTATTTCGTAGATATCGATATCGATTAGGAAAATTAAATGATGAGCGTCTGGTTTTAGTGATACTTGATAGAAGAAAAAGATTAGTGAAAGAACTCAGCATTGCTAGTGGGCTAATCGATCGAGTCATCTATCAACCAAAAACGATATTAAAAG
The DNA here is from genome assembly GCA_963612735.1 of Gemmiger formicilis. GTDB lineage: Bacteria > Bacillota_I > Bacilli_A > RFN20 > CAG-826 > CAVDWX01. Next base: position 34,568 of record CAVDWX010000043.1, read on the forward strand.
AGCTAGTACTCGCTAATGGATTCCAATATTATCTGTTACACAATCATCCTAGCGGCGAGGTCAAACCTTCAAAAGAAGATATTATATTTACATTAAGATTGATGAGTGAAACCCTTAAATTAGGCATCAAAATGGTCGATCATCTAGTCATAACCACTAATTCGTATTGTTGCATTGTCAAAGGACTCATCAATAAAAATAAGAATAGAATTAGCAAAAATAATTTGACAGCATCGTTATTTCTAGATGCGGATGAATGCCAAGAAGCTAGTTAGAAAGAAAACTATTGAAACTAGTTAATAACTATGTTATTTTATTGACGTTGTCGCCTCACTAGCTACAACCGCCTTGAAGAGGTTATATAAATAATCTTTGATGATTTGCCTCAATAGCGAGTCCTTAGTGAAAAGAAAAGGAGGGACATTATGTACGCAATCATTGAAACTGGTGGTAAACAAGTTCGTGTTGAAGTCGGCGAAAAAATTTATGTTGAAAAACTAGACGCTGATGTCAATAGTGTTGTCACCTTCGACAAAGTACTCCTCATTGGAGACAAAAAAGCCAAAGTTGGTGCACCTTATGTTAAAGGCGCTACCGTCACCGCTCGTGTCGAAAAACAAGGTTTGTCAAAGAAAATCCGTGTGTTTAAGTACAAAAGCAAAGCTAATTATCGTCGAACCATGGGACACCGTCAACCTTACACATGTTTAGTTGTTGAAACTATTAATGGTTAATTATGATTCGCGTTCTTATAAAATACGTTAATAACAACCTCGAATTGCTTAAAATCAAAGGTCACGCTGAAAGCGACGAATATGGTCACGACTTAGTGTGTGCTGGCGTCAGTGCGTTAGTGACTGCTGGTTTAAATAATTTAGATGGTATCAAAAATTATGACGTTATTTATGAAGAAGGCGATGTTGAAATTAAACCAAATGACATTACTGAACATGACGAAATTGTTTTGGAAACAGTCGTCGTTGGACTTAAATCTATCGAAGAAAGCTATCCAGAAAATGTCAAAATCAAATTAGAAAATGATTAGAAAGGGTTAATAAAATTATGATGTTCAAATTAAATTTACAACTCTTCGCTTCAAAAAAAGGTGTTGGTTCCACAAAAAACGGCCGTGATTCTGCTGGCCGAAGATTAGGCGCTAAAGTGGCGGATGGTCAATGGTGCCATGCTGGGTCGATTATTTATCGTCAAAGAGGAACACGCATTTATCCAGGGGAAAATACCAAAAGAGGTAAGGATGATACCATCTTTGCCACCGCAAATGGTGTTGTTAGATACGAACGCCTTGGAAAAGATCGTACTAGCGTAAGAGTAGTTGCTGATAAATAAGCAATAATTATAATATTAAGACCACTTAATTGTGGTCTTTTTGTTTGCGTGTACGTATAATATATACAAGGAGAAATCTTATGTTTATCGACCGTGCAGTTATTGAAGTAAGAAGCGGAAAAGGTGGCGATGGCGCTATCGCTTTTTTACGAGAAAAATATGTTGCTAAAGGTGGACCGGCTGGAGGGAATGGTGGAAGAGGTGCTTCTATCATCTTAAGGGCTAATTCTAAGATTAATACTTTATTTAATTTTAGGCATAGCAAAACTTTTATCGGTCCTGACGGAGAAAAAGGTGGCATTAAAAATCAGTATGGTCGTTTCGCTAAAGACGTCATTATCGATGTCCCAATTGGTACGGTTGTCTTTTTAGAAGAAGACCATATCTTTTTAGGTGATTTAAATGAAGATGGCAAGACACTATTAGTCGCTAAAGGAGGTCGAGGTGGAAGAGGTAATTCCTGTTTCAAAAGTTCCACTAATCGGGCTCCTAAAATTGCGGAAAATGGTGAACCTGGCGAAAGAAAAAGATTAATCCTTGAATTAAAACTATTAGCGGATGTGGGCTTGATTGGTCTACCTAGCGTTGGAAAGTCTACACTTCTCAGCGTTATCAGTAGTGCTCGTCCCGAAATAGCGGATTATCCTTTTACCACAATTATTCCTAATTTAGGAGTTGCTTCCACTAAAGATGGTCATTCTTTTGTTGTAGCGGATTTGCCTGGATTAATCGAAGGTGCTCATTTAGGAAAAGGTTTGGGATTACAATTTTTAAGGCATATTGAAAGATGCCGAGTTATCGTTCATCTCATCGATATGTCAAATAATGGTCGCGATGCTTATGATGATTATCAAACCATTATTTCTGAATTAAAAGAATATGGATTTGGTTTAATTAAACGACCGACCATAGTCGTGGCATCTAAAATGGATGAAGAAGGCGCAAAAGAAAAATATGATGATTTCGTGAAGAAAAGTGGAATTATGCCACTTCAATTATCTTCATTAACCGATGAAGGAATCGATGAATTATTATATAAATGTTATGACGTTCTCCTTCATACTGAACCATTTCCACTTTATGAAGAAACTGATTTCACAAGTGGTACTAAACTTTATTCTTTAGATAATGAAGAAAAAGAATTTACCATTACAAGACTCGATGCTCATACCTTTAAAATTAGTGGTGAAAAGATTATTAAATTTTATCGCATGACCAATATTTCTACCGATGAAGGAATGATGGTTTTATTGAAGAAATTTAGACTACTTAAAATCGATGATGAATTAGAGAAGATGGGTGCTAGCGATGGCGATACCGTTATTCTTGATGACTTCATCTTTGAGTATGTCAGTTAGGAGTATTTATGAAACTTCAAGAATATTTATTAGAAATTGAAAAATTTGTCAAAGATTATTTAGACGATAATCACATGGAAAAATATATATTAGGCTTAAGCGGCGGAGTTGATTCTTCTCTTGTTGCTGGCTTATGCAAAAAAGCAGTTGGTAAAGATAAATTATTATGTGTTCTAATCCCGATTGATTCTAACCCCGCTGATGAAAATGACGCTAAAAAAGTCGCCAAAGCATTAGATGTTAATTATATTGTTATCGACGGAAGCAAAGCTTTTCATGCTTTGTTAGATGAATTTAATAACAACGGAATAATTTTAGATAAAGGCAGTCAATCTAATTTAAAAGTAAGAATTAGAATGTGCATTCTTTATGCTTATGCTCAACAAAACAAAGGCTTGGTTATTGGAACCGATAATGCGTGTGAAAATTATACTGGTTATTTCACTAAATATGGCGATGGTGGAGTGGATATTCAACCCATTGTCTATTTATTAAAAAATGAAGTTGTTGAAGCCGCTAAAATGTATGGAGTTCCTTCCTTTTTAGCGGAACGTACTCCTACTGCAGGACTATTCGAAGGTCAAACTGATGAAACTGAAATGGGCATCAAATATAAAGATATCGATACTTATCTATTGGGTGGAAAAGTAAATGATGAAATAAAAAATAGAATTGAACATCTCCATGCTATTTCTAATCATAAACGCGATCCGATTCCTCGTCCAAATCCGTTTGTAAGAGATTGATAATGAAAAAAGAAAAGATAGATATTACCTTAATTTCCGCTCTTATAAGTTCTTTTTTAATTCTCATTTTTCTTATTTTATTTATTTTCATTTTTAATTAGTTTTTTATTTTTAATAAGGAGTTTTCATGATTTATTTTTTAAAAGGAATTATTCAATTTTACGATAAAGATAGCATCATCATCGATGTTAATAATGTCGGCTATCAAGTGCTAGTTTCAAATACTGAAAAATTTCCGATTGGAAAAGAAGTTTTAATTTATACATATAATGTCGTTCGAGAAGATGAACAATATTTGGTTGGCTTTGCCACTAAAGAGGAAAAAGACATCTTCTTATCACTCATAAAAGTCAAAGGTTTAGGTCCAAAAACGGTTATTTCAGCCTTAAAAAATACTACTCCCGATCTTTTAGCGGACGCTATTAGTTCTAATAATGTGGCTTATTTAAAAAAGTTGCCCGGAATTGGAGCAAAAGCCGCTAATCAAATCATCTTGGATTTAAAAGGGGAACTAACTGGTACCAAAGGCGATCCTGGTGTTTATCAAGAAGTTTATGACGCCCTAAAAGAATTGGGCTTTAAAGGTGCAGCAATTGATAGAGTGCTTGCTACGATCAACGAAAAAGATGCTAGTAGTGAAGAGATTTTAAAAATTGCATTAGCAAAATTAAGGTAAACATTATGTCACGATTATTAGATGCCAATTTATCAAAAAATGACGAACAAGTCGAATTATCTTTAAGGCCTATAACTTTAAAAGAATACATTGGCCAAAAAGATTTAAAGAAAAATTTGACTATTTTTATCGGTGCAGCTTTACATCGTGAGGAGCCTCTTGATCACGTTTTGTTATATGGTCCTCCTGGACTTGGAAAAACGACATTAGCTCATGTTATTGCTCATGAAATGGGAACAAATATTAAAGTTGCTAGTGGACCGTCATTAGAAAAAACAGGTGATTTAGCTGCTTTACTTACCTCTTTAGAGCCTGGAGATGTCTTATTTATCGACGAAATTCACCGTCTTCCTAAAATAGTGGAAGAAGTTTTGTATAGTGCCATGGAAGATTTTTCATTTACCATTACCATTAATCGCGATACTGCCGCTAAGTCATTAACAATGAAACTTCCACCCTTTACTTTGATTGGAGCTACCACTCGTGCAGGTGACCTTTCTTCTCCTTTACGGGCCAGATTTGGTATTTCGGAAAAGCTTCATTTTTACACTAATGATGAAATCGAAGAAATTGTAAAAAGGACCGCTAAGGTCTTACATTCTACTATTGATGATAAAGGGGCAAAAGAAATTGCAAAGCGTTCTAGAGGAACACCTAGAATTGCTAATCGTTTATTTAAACGAGTTCGCGATTTTGCTAATTATGAAGGAAAAGACAATATTACTTATGAAGACACCGTTAAGGCTCTTAACGCTTTAAAGGTGGATAATATTGGTTTAGATGATGTCGATATCAGATATCTAAAAACACTCATCGAAAGATTTAAAGGTGGACCAGTTGGCTTAGAAACATTAGCTAATGCCATTGGAGAAGAAATTATGAATCTCGAAGATGTTTATGAACCATATTTGCTTCAAATCGGCTTCATCGATCGAACTCCTCGAGGAAGAGTAGCAAATCAAAAAGCTTATGAACATCTACATATTTCTTATCAAGGCAAACTAATTTAAAGACTTTTATATATGCACGCATACGCGCATATTTGTGTTGCAATTAGAGTGACTTTGTTATATCTTATTGACTAGACGCGTACGCGATAGGGTTTATTTTACAGGAGGAACCTCATTATGCGAAGATTATGGGCTTATATCATTACCGCATTCACTATCATCGTGACTGTGGCCGCAACATTTACCGCTGTTTTTACTAACGCTTCTTCTAATATCGAATATGAAGATGGACACGAAATTACCTTTGTACTCTCCGATAAAGAAGATGCTAGCACCAAGATATTTGATGGTGAAGATACCAATGCTGATGCTAGAAAAGAAGCCGTTAATGATATGGCGGATGAAATGGAATCAAGACTAATAACTGCCAAAGTGACGAGATATAAAATCACTGTGGTTGGTGATGACACAATTAAAGTGACGTTTGCTCAAGAAACAACTGAACAATATGAACAAATCAAACAGTACATGACTTTTAATGGTGTCTTTGCTATTTCCGATAGTGGCGATAACTTTGCTGTTGATGATGAATTTTTAACTGATGATAAAGCTTCATTAGTGACATATAACGGATATCCAACCATTGTTATTCCTGTAAATACCGAAAGTGAAAAATATAAAGCCGTCATCGAAGGTGCTAAAAACTCCGATGGAGAAACAAGCACTGATTCAGATGGCAACGAAACAACGACTAAATACGTTTATCTTTGGTACGATTATGTCGAAGGCGACAATGTTTCTAAAACCAAAGAAGATAGTGATGATTACGATGCTAACGTCGCGAAAAAGATTTTAATGAAATTTGATACTGAAAATCTTTTCTATCCCGACGATAAAGAAAATAAATTATCCGCAGCTATCAATGTTGATACTGATGGCGATGGGACTGCTACTCAAAAAGAAATTAAAACCGCTTATCAAAAATCTAGTTTCTATGTCAATTTATTAAATGCTAGTAAATTGGATTATAAAGTATCGGCGATTAGAGATGAAATTTCTCCTGCTTTCATCGAGGAACTCATCAATAGTGGTGACGGAGTCTTATATTTAAGTTGGAGCAAAACTTTATTTGCTACTTTAGGTGCTTTACTTGTCATCACCTTATTCTTAGTCATGTTCTATAAATTAGGTGCCTTATCCATATTTACCGCTACTTTATTAACTATCTTCGGTTCTGTTGGATTTGTGGTAGCCATTGCTGCTGAATTTAATACCGCTGCTATCATTGGTTTATGCATGGTGGCAGTAGCCTCTTTAACAAGTGGCATTGTCTATATGCAAAAATTAAAAGATGATGCTTATAAAGGTCATACCTTAAAGAAAGCTAATAGCGAAGCGAGTAAAAAAAGTTTGCTTCCTATTGTTGATATTAACTTAGCTGTTATTCTAGTCGGTATTTTTTCATATGTTATCGGTGGTTCATTAATGAGAACATTCGCGGTTGTGACTGTTTTAGGTGGTTTATTATCGATTTTGGTCAATTTAATCTTGGTCAAATTCTTAATGTGGTTAGCCACTAATGCGACAGCTTTATACGGAAAATATGATTATTTTGGAATAAAAAAAGAATGCGTCCCAAATCACATGAACGAAGAACAACAAACTTACTTTGGTCGTTTCCAAGATCAAGATTTTACTAAGAAAAAGACCCCTGTCTCAATTGTGATGGGCATTCTATTTGTTGCTTCTTTAGTCGGTGTTATTACTTTTGGCTGCTTAAATAAAGGTGTTATTTTTAATACTGGAAATACTAGTGTGGCATCTGAAATTTATTTATCCACTGATGATGAAATCTTATCTAAATCAAGTTTAACTAACGCGAAAGTTAATGAAATGCTTGATAACATCACTATTTATGAAACTAAAGATAGCACCGGTACAAAACTATCTAATTATATTGATTCCAGTAGTGATATTGAAATCTTTACATATACTGAAACCGTTGATAAGGAAGAAAAGACTACTTATTATGCGGTTGTATCGTTAAATAAAGTAATTAAATCTAATGTTGAAGCTACATATACAAATGGTGAGACAACATCAACTCGGGGAGCAATTGAAGATGTTATGCTCGAAGCGTTAGATTCCTCTTTAAAATTTTCGCTTAAAGAAGGTAATGTTGTTACAGTTGAGCAGCCTAAATTCGCTCCTATTGCTATTGCCTCATTAGTGGCAGTAGCGGTGATGAGCTTTTATCTCATGCTTAGATATCGCTTATCACGCGGATTAAGTGCTTTCTTCTTCCCAATTATTACTTCTTTAATTTCGATTGGATTCTTCACTTTATTACGTTTAGTGGTTACCCCTTATATTGCTTTACTTGTTCCGTTCGTGGCTTCTGTAACCTTAATCTTCTCTATTTTAATTATGAATAAAGAAAGAGAAATGGTTTTAGATAGCAAAGATAAAAATAAAAATGATGTGGCTAAAAGAAATGAAATTATGGTTAAAGCCAATGCATTAGCTTTTGAACCACTCAGTGTTTCTCTTCTTGCTGCTGTTTATATTTGTATTTCCTTCTTTGGATTTGGACCAACAGCGAATAGCTATATCTTTACTGGATCAGTTATTGGAATCCTTATAGCGGCTTTATTTATTTCTACTTTATATGGCCCAACTTCCATGCTCTTCTATAAATGGTTCTCACAAATCAAATTTGAAAGAAAACCCAAAAAGACTAGAAGTGGAAATAAGCGTCCAGTTAAAAAATCTGGAGAGCCTGAAGAAGCTATCTTTATTGGAATTAACGATTAATTATTAAAGGCTACTTAAAAATGTAGCCTTCTATTTTATTTATGAATAAAACATTATTTGAAGAACTGTTAAATTTTTATCATCTATCTTATGATGATTACCTTTTATTAACCGAAACTCCTGATCTTGATACGTTTGCAGTAGGACATAGTTTTATTGGTATTGAAAAGGCGAGAGACCTCGTTAACGATGTGATGAAAAATAAGGGTAAGATTCTCATCTATGGCGATTACGATGCGGACGGGATAATGGGTACTTCAATTTTAGTCAAGATGTTCTCATATTTAGACTACAATGTTGATTATTATGTTCCTAATCGATATAAAGATGGATATGGAATCACTCTTGAAAAAGCTAAACAATATATCAACGCTAAATATGATTTAGTGATTACTGTTGATAACGGAATATCAGCAATTGAACCAATTAATTTATTGAAAGAAAATAATATCAAAGTTTTGGTTCTAGATCATCACGAAGTAGGAGAAGAACTTCCTAACGCTGACGTGATACTACATCCTTTTTTATCTAAGTTTGGAAAAATATCTTCTTCTGGAGCTTTTGTAGCATTTATTTTTTCTAAACAAATGCTTGGTTATTACGATAAATATTTATCAATATTAGCTTCTATCTCTTTAATATCGGATATGATGTCACTTCTTGAATATAATCGAAAATTATTTCGCGCTGTTTCTTATTCGTTTAAACATCATGAATTTTTAAATATAGATTTATTAATGGATGATGATGAATTTAACGAATCGACCATTGGCATGAAAATTGCACCACGGATTAACGCAATAGGTCGACTTGTAGATGATGATTCAATCAATGATATTATCACTTATTTTGTTGAAGATGACAAAGATTACATTTTAAACTACTTTTCTTATATTTGTCAGATGAATGACATTAGAAAAGAACTCTCTAAAAACGCGATTAACGAACTAGATATCGAAGAAAATCCTAACGCTATTGTCTTAAATTTAGATTTAAAAGAAGGAATTATTGGACTTGTCGCTAATACTTTAGTTAATAAATACCATTGTCCAGTTATCGTATTTACTAAAGATCATGATGGTTTGGCTTTAAAGGGCAGTTCTAGAGTTCCTCAAGGATTTAATATTGTTCAAGCTTTCAAACAATTAGACAAATATATGATTACCGCTGGTGGACATGCTTTAGCGGGTGGGTGTTCAATTAAAATTGAAGATTTTGAAGATTTCAAAAAAGATTTTATAGCCTTAGTCGAACAAACACCTTTAGAAATAAAGCAAACACCTAACATTCAACTTTCTTTAAATGACGTCACTTATGAAAATTATGAATTAGTCAATTCTTTTTCTCCTTTTGGAGAAGGTTGGCCCGCTC